>CAYPMM010000006.1:28064-39850 GCA_964412115.1 uncultured Candidatus Saccharibacteria bacterium
CCAAACACTTCGGACAATTTAGCCCTTGTTTTGGGTCCTACAAGCCCGTAGCCGGCATCGCCTGTTTTAGCTAATCCATACTTTTCTTGGAATTTTTGAACTGCTTTTGCGGTAAGAGAGCCGAAGAATTCTGATTCATTTCCCGCAGAACCTACACCCGATGAGGCAATTGCGGTATCGGGACTGGAATTAAGCAGTTTTTGCAAACGCTTTACATCTTCTCCTCTGGAGCCGATGGTTAGCGCCCGATTAAATGCCGGGCTGACCGCCAAAGCTTGAGCTGAAGGCTGGGCCGAAGCCGAAGGCACGGCTGGCGCCACCGTCGGAACAGCCGGTGTGGCGGTCTGCGGCGGAACATAGGGAGCGCTGCCGCTTCCTCCGCCTCCTCCACCCCCGCCTCCTCCGCCTCCTCCGCTGGCGGCGCAGGTATCAGAAGTCATTGTTACGGTGGTGGTGGCAAAAATATTGTTTGAGGGATTGGTAATCGTATAGGTTGAAGCGCTGGTGCTGCAATTCAATCCCGCAGTAATTGAACCCGGCTCGGTCACATCAAGCCTTCTGCGGTCGGTTGAAGAAACTTCAATTGAAGCCCCCGGCGACATGCCGACATCAAAACTGCTTGAATCTACGACAATCATGTCAGCCGTGACGCCAACAACATCAAGAGTTATACCGCCGATTGTTATTTTAGCGCTAGAGCCCAGAGTAAAATCGCCCAAGGTGGCAAACGAAGCCATCGGAATCAGCAGAGAAGTTAAAATCGTTAAATAGATTTTTTTCATGTGAGTAATAATTTAGTTTTAAAAGACTAAACTAAATTATTTGATGCCGAAAAAGTTGAGAGTGGCGTTACCTATAACATTGGTTGGATTAAAGCCCCAGTTAACCACATCAACGCCAATAGTATTTGCGCCGGTTGAAGAAGCGCCTTGCGTGGTAAAACTAGCTCCTCCGACAAAAGTGCTTGTTGCCTGAACAAATATTTTATGGCTGGTAGTTACGCCAGTGGCCCCACTGCAGACATACCCTCGGGTTGTTGAAGCCGCATGAGTGCCTGTGCCCTGTAAATTGCAAGTGCCGAAGAGCACTCCGGCAATCAAACCGTTTGCGCCATCATTACCGCCGACCCTCAAATTAGTGGTACTCGCTGTTCCTTCAACATATAAATCTTTATTAACTGTCAATGAATTGGTAGTAGACGCATTGCCGGTAATAGTAATAACATCTCCTCCCGCGTCCCCCAAAGTTACATTGCCATAAGAAGTGAAAGCTCCGGTTACCTGCACCGTGCCGGATGCGGCAACGGCTCCGGATGCCGTCAGACTGGCAATAGTGGAAGCGCCTGAAACCGTAAGCGTTCCGCCGGTGTTAACATTAGTACTGATAGTAGTCGCGCCGTAAGTAATGAGTGCTACAAACAATACAGAAAAAAGAACGGCTATGACCATTCCGCTTGCTTTTTTCGTATCAAAAAAACCGTATACGTTTTGCATATTTCTACTTATTTAAATTAATAATTTAATAATAATAAACTTATAACAGACCATTTGAGCGCGAGTATAGCGCCTTAAACTTAATTATCCCCTTTAATATAAAGGGGCGCAAATAAAGGGTGTGGATAACTTATTTATTGCTGCGCCGGATTCCGGCCTGCTTTTATCTCGTTTATTAAATACTCACCGCTTTCTTTGAATTGCGGGTTAAGCTCAATGGCGCGCTCAAGTTCCTGTATGGATTTAGTTCTTTCGCCAAGACGAAGATAGGTCGCGGCAAGATTGACCCGATACTGGGGGTTATTCGGGTTTTGCCTTACAAATTCAAGCCAAATGTCCCGCGCGCGCGTAAAATTACCCATTCTGATATACGCGTTTAGCAATTGAACATCAGCCACCACATCAGTTCCAAAATGCTTTGTTAAAATATCTCTGGCATAGCCGTCTTGTCCGTTCACAATGGCAATGGCCGCCAAGTTTCTGACCGCGTCCGGAAAAGTCGGATCAAAATCGTAGGCCTTTTGCATGCTTTCAAAGGACTTAAGGGGCTCGTTTAACGATAAATAAGTCTCGGCAAGCAAGAAATATATGGGCTGTTTTTTAGGCGAAAGCGCCAATGCCCTATTAAGCGCGGAGAAAGCATCCGCATGACGGCCGGCCGCGCCGTATATTGAGGAAATGAAAATATAGGCGCGGGCGTCATTGGGGGACTCTTTTATTTGTTTTTCGAGCTCTAATACGGTTTTTTGCAAAACTTTTTCCTTTAACTCCTGCGGTAAGTCGGAAGAAGCAACCGCGTTGGCATAACCGCTCAATTGTTCTCTCGCCTCCCCCGAGCCGAATGTCTTATAGCCAATCGATTTATCGAAATCGGACAGAATTATATCGACATTTTGTCCTTGAACACTGGTGTCCTTTAACATTTGCAAAAGGGACGTATTGGCCAATATGGGTTTAATATTTAAAAAATAAACGGCAAAAATCAAGCCGAAAACGACAAATGCCGCTACGAACGAATGCGCCGGCGTAAAAGCGGACGAAGTGGACAAAGCCTGGCTTTGTCCACTTTTGTGGTTAAAGTGTATAAATGCCAAAACCGTAAAAAACAGAATGTAAGAAATCAGATTGTCAAAAACAAAAAAGTTGTGAAAAGTGTACGAGGCAAAAAGCGAAGTGAAAACAGCCGCGGTCATCAGGTTTTTATTGTTTTTATCAGTGTAATATCCGCGCCAGAGCGTATAAATGGCCGATACGAATATGCTCAAATAAGCCAGAAGTCCCAGTAGACCGGCGCTTATCAGCCAGTCAAATATTATGTTGTGAGACCGATCAAACCACTGCTCTTGCGGCCATAAAGACGGCCGATAGTATTTGTTAAAAACCTGATTGTAGTTTTCTATACCCCAGCCAAGTATTGGTTTTTCTTTAAAACCCTCAAAAGACATGCTCCAAATGGTAAAACGAGACTGCACGGTGCGGTCCTGAAAACTTAAATTACTAAAACGGGAAAAGACCGGATTTTGGGTAATAAAGTTTTTATTTTGCACCAAAAGAAAAGTTGATATAAGAAAAATTACTCCCGCAATTACGCCAAACGACGCTATTTTTATGCGCCTATCCCGGCTGAAAAACGCCAAAAGCAAAACCAGAAGCACAACCCCGCCGATGAGTCCCAAAATAGCGCCTCTAGTTGCGGTCAAAAACACAACCGGAATTTCAAAAATGACAAGGGTCGCAAAAATATTTTTTAGCCATTTTTTATCCTCCGAAAAATAAAGGTACGCGGAAATAAACGCGGCAAAAACCATAAAAATAGCCATGTAGCTGGCGTTGCCAAAAGTTCCGTCGGCTCTTGGACCGCTTTGAATAGATATGGCGACAACGCCAAACGCCTGCAAATAGCCGTATACAGCCATTGCCGCGCCGGAAATAGACATGGCGTAAAAAAAACGGCGCCATTCTTTTTGAGTAATAAAAATTGCCGATAAAACCAAAAAATAAGCAAAAAGGTGCAGGTGGCCTATCAGCCCCTCCATCCGTTCGTAGTTTGACCAAAAACTGCGGTAGGGATTGGCGCCGAAAATGGTTGACAGTATTAAAACGAACACAGTTGCCGAAACGGCGTATAAAACAATGGATTTTTGGGGCCGGTATCGGCTGTCGGCCATCGCCAAAATCAGCCATAACGCAAAAATAATTTCAACGACAATCCTGAAGAAAAAGTTTTTACCGGTGATAAACGGAAAAAACATCGTCCCCGAAACATAAAATGGGGTGATTAAAATTATACCGAAAAGGCCGATAACTATCGCCCATTTCAAGTAGTTGGATAACATCTGTCTAATATAGTCTTTTGGCTTCCTCCTGACAAGCAACCCTACTTGGAAACGCCGTTTCCAAGTAGGCCGATAAGCCGAACAAAAAAGCCAGGTGTTAACCCTGGCATAATTTCGATAATTAAAGTTTACTGGAACTTGCAAAGTTCTAAACAATTTGGACAGGAAACTAAATAAATTGGGCCGTGGTATACGTCATCAGTGAAAAATCCGCTGGTATCTTTTTTAACATCGCGATAATCTTCTTGTTCCAGCTCAAATTGTGCGCCGCATTTACATGTTATAACCTTACCTATCCAGATACCCGCCCTTGCTGGCACGACCATTTTCATCGAACAACCCCCTTTTTCCTATGTTGTATTTTGAAGCGCAACACCTCGATATGCCCTATGCACATGAGACGCGCGCCTCTTTTCAATCCGCCCCCACAATAGCACTGGGGTTTAAAGTTGTCAACTAAAAACTGACGGACACTTAGTGTCCGTCAGTTTTGCGGAAAAAATTTAAACTGAAGGCGGGCCCCCAAATTACTTGGAATACTTGGAAACGGCGTTTCCAAGTTGGGAGGTGCAAATTAAAAAGGCGCAAGGTTATCGCGCCCGAACTTTCTTTCTGGGATAAAGACGCAAGATGTTCTTGAATGCATCTTTCAAATCGAGGGGGAATTTTTCATCACAACTCAAAGTCAAAGTATTTCCATCAATCACAAACCTTGCATATTGGTACTCAATAGGGTCAGGATATTCTTCGTAGTATTTAAAATACGCCGAAAAAGAAATATGTCCACTGTACCCGCGTCGCAAAAGGTATATAATCGCCTTCTTTGCAACACCAATCTCGTCCCCTTCTGCCTCAAACCACATTTCTCTTTTTAAATTTTTGATCTGCAAAAACTCCTTAACAACATCTTCCTTTTTTGGGTGCATAAACATGTTAATAAGATTTGCTTCAAGTTCACAGTAGGATTCATATAATTTTATAGGCATCGCTTGAACTGTTTTAATAAGGAGACTCTTTGACTTGATTTTAAAGGTACGTTCTTTGCCTGACATACACACCTCCTTTCAGGGGGCCAGAAAACTTTTTTAATTGTAACGTATCTTCAAAATAAGTCAAGTTTTAGAAAACGGCATCTGATACAGATCAGATGCCGTTTAAAATTTAAACTGAAGGCGGGCTTGCCTCGCCGAAAGCTAGACTGAAGGCGGGCCGCCTAAAGTCTGGCCCGGACGCTTGTCGCGCAAAATGGGCTTTTTGTTGCCAAATTGTTTCCAGAAATCCAAATGATACATTTCGGCGTAAAACCGCCACTTTTCCCTGAAGCTCCGGCGCATCGGGTAAATCCGCGTTTCATGCATATAACTTTTGGAAAGAGCGTAAAGCTGTTCATAAATCCATGTTGCCCATGGATGATGAATTTCGCTTAATCTGCCTAAAAACAGCTTTGTTACGGGTTTTGACAAAAAGCGCATGAATCTGTTGTGACTTCCGGAAAAAAGCAGGCAGAAAGTCGCAAGGAGCGCCAAATTTTGCTGAACCGACTTTTCTTTGTCGGTAAAACAAGGCAGGGGCGAACGATTTTGATAGCTTGAGTGCAGTTTGTCGTAGTCGCCGTCAAACCATCCTTTTTCCATCAGCCATTCGGTGGCGGCAGTCGCCGGATATGGATGCAGAATCGGAAATTCTCCGAAGCTAACACCAATGTCAACATTAAACACGCACGATTCGCGATCATAACCGATCTGATCACCATGCATATTGAGCCTTTTCAGCATTTCAAGAACAACCCTTCTCGCGTCACGGTCAGTTTCGTAAAGCTTGCGGGTTGAATCAATTGCGGGCTTGGGGTCAAAAATAGCGCCGTTTTTCTTGACCCGATGGCGAGAAGAGTCTTTACAAATCTCATCAATCTTGGGCCAGAAATCGGAATCGCTTTCTTTGGGGATAATCGGACCCGGAATTCCAAGAATCGTATTGGCAAAAGTATAGATGCCGAGTTTGTGGGCTTCGCCGAAAGAAAATCTCATCTGTTCTTCGGTCATGTCGCGCAAAACGACGTGGTCGCGGATATAGCGGTTGCCGGATTCAATTGACATGGTCAGAGACCCGATGCCGGCTTTTTTTAAAAGCTCCAGAGCTTCCGGGTTTCTATACACGATGTCGCAGCGGGTTAAACAGTGAAAAGGAAGCCCGACCATTTTCGGATAAACTTCGGCGAATTCTCTCAGCCATTCAATATCAACTGTGCCAAATGTCGGAAAAACGTCGTCATAAAACTTCCAGAAGCGCGTATCCCATCTCTTCATCACCCAGGCCAGCTCTTCGCAGAAACGAACCGGCGAATAACGCTGAAGCATTTTGCCTCTGCCCTTATAAACCTCGTTCCAATGCTCTTCAAAACAATAGGTGCATCTGAAAGGGCATCCGCGCCCGGCCATATGCGTGCGCTTAAAGCGCGCTTTAAAAGCCGTGTTTTCGTAAATAAGTTCGCGGTCCATGTAAGGCAGGGCGTCAAAGTTGGCTCTGCGGTCGCGATAGAAGCTTGGGTTAATGCTCACTCCCTTTTCGGAATGCGTTAAAACCATCTCGTAATTTTCGCGCGTAATTATGTTCGGTATACCGTGAATGTCGTCCCTATTCCTTTCAAAAGCATCAAGAAAATCAGGCCAAGCGTCGTCGCATTCGTAAACTCCGATGGCATCGAGGTATTCCTTTTCGGCAATAGCTTCCGGATATGTGCTGCAGTAAGGACCGCCGAGAATCGTAAAGACATCTTTTCCAAATTCTTTTTTCAGACGTTTGAATTCCGCGAGATAAAATTTATGCGCTCCGGTAATTGCCGATGCCGCAACAATATCGGGCTGAATATCACGCACCATCCGCGAAATGTCGTCGCGCTCAATCAAACCCAAAAATGATTTTCGCCCGGGCCCTTTTTCTTTGCCAATCGCCGAAAGCAGCATTATGTTCATGGGTTCGGTCATATCGCCGTCATCGCGCATCAGCCACAAAACTTTGGTTTCCTTGCCATTCGGCGGCATGACTCATTCTCCTTCCTGCAGGCTCGCCAATTTTAAGTTTTCAACGAATCTTGTCTTGGCTTAAAATAGCCCAAAAACAAAAATAAATCAATCCGCATAAGATCGCTAGTCAAAAAGTTTTATGATTTTTGCAAAAATTTCGCTGGAGTGAAGCGGCAATTCTTTGGTAAAAACAAGGCTGGTGCCGACTTCTTCGCAGACTCTTTTGTCTTCCGAAATTCCGCTTTTCGGGTCAGTAAGTCCGGCTTTTGAACTTTCACCTTTGGTGTAGAAATCGGGTTTGATTTTTCGCAAAACGCCATACGGCCCTATGTCCCCGCAAAAAGTGACGAAATCAACAACTTCAAAAGCGGCCAGCCACTTTGAACGCATGTCCTCCCAAAAAAACGGACGGCCCGGACCTTTTTGCACAAACCGGTCTTCTACCGTAGAGACCACAAGCACATCTCCAAGCTTTTTGGATTGTTCCAGATAATGAATATGGGCCGGATGCACCAAATCAAAAATGCCGTGGGCCAGCACTATTTTTCGCCCCTCTTTTTTAAACTCTTTGGTTATCTTAGCCAATTCCTCAATGCTTTTTATCTTTCTCTCGCGAGGCAATAAAACCATAGAAAAATAGTATCATTTTTTCAAAAAAACAAAAGCCCCCGATGACATCGGGGGAAAATAATTTAATTCAGTTGTTTTGGTTCGTTACTATCAAGAAACTTTTTGGCTGTTATTAAGGCATGAACTTTCATTGATATTGGTTTAGATAATATCCAAATCAGCGGGGATAGGCCCACCAACAGAGGACCCAGAATAAAGCTAGTTACCACTACTGGAACACTCATGGAAGGGCTACCCATGGTAATGCTCCAAACCAACCAGCTTAAAACACACAAACCGCCCAATATATCAAAAAAATTGTCCTCTCCAAATCTGCACGTGAGTTTCCAGAACATTCCGGCAACCCTCTTTTTTTGAGCGAGCTCCGTCGCCTTTCGCAAAATCACTTCTTCAAGTTCTTTCCTGCGTTTCACGGTTAATTTACTGATTGCTTTTTGTGAGACCCCAAACCATTTGGTTGCCAAAGCAACCACGCTTTTGTCGTATAGCGCTTGCATTTGTGTGGCGTTATTCCTATTCTTTTCTCTGTTTTCTTCCTCGTTTAGCTCAATACTTATCGTGTCAAGATCTTTGCGCACATTTTCAGCAATTCCGGGCAGGATGAAGCTTCTTTCCTCCGGCTGAACCGCAAGCGTCTCCGCCATCGCCTTTTCCTCCATGTTTTGACAAAAAACAAACCTCTAAATCATATAGCACGAAGCCCAAATTTAGTCAATTTAGTCAAACTCAAGAAAATTAAAATTGTTGATTCTGTAGCGATCGCTTCAGTATGAACAAATATAAACATTGAAAAAACAAAAGCCCCTGATTATGTCAGGGGGGTAAAAATCCATCACTTCTTAGCGTCCAATAACTTTTTAGACTCTAGCAAAGACTCGATCTCTCGTAACAAATCCTCTCTAAAACAATCCTCAACTGCTGTAACTATGAAAGATTGAATCATAAAAGCACCACAAAAACCTCCAACAAAATACCAAGTACCGCCCATCAAACTCAGAACGACGACGGATGTCAACCACAAAAACATCATAACGCAGTTAATCGGCAATCTTTTACGCCATAAAAACCAGACTATTCCGCCGGCGTTTCTCTTTTCCTCAGCTTTTCGCAAGATCAGGGCTTCAAGAGCTTTTTTGTGTTTTGAATCTAGGCGGTGAACAGCTTTCTTTTTCACTTCAAACCACTTCGCGGCAAGACACGTCAGCATCCGGTCGTAAATTATTTGTGCTCTGGCGCGCTCGGCTTCAGCGGCTCTTTGTGCTTCGGCATGCTCGGCTTCAGCGGCTCTTTGTGCTTCTAATCGCATGGCTTCAGTGGCTTTTTGCTCTTCGTCAAAAATTAACTCCTTATTTATTGCCTGTAATTCGTTTTTCAAATTCTCAGCCATTCCGGGCAGGATGAAGTTCGTTTCCTTCGGCTGAACCGCAAGCGATTCATCCATGCTTTTTTCCTCCCTGTTTTGACAAAAAACCAATCTGGGTATTGTATAGCACGAAGCCTAAATTTAGTCAAGAAAAAAAGCCCCCGATGACGTCGGGGGCTTGATTATACTAATGGTTTATTAATTGAAACGCTGTCAACAATATCTTGGGCGCTCGGATGAAAATCGTCTAACAGATATTGGCTTGCTGGACACGGCGAGTCGGCCATTGAGATTCGCTGAGGCAAAACGACTAAATGATCCATTGCGCGCTCGCAAACCGAGGCCACAACTTCCGCTCCGACTCCGAACATCGGCCAGCCGGTATCAACAACGAGCAGACGGCCTGTTTTAGACACCGACTTAATTATTGTTCCAATATCCAGCGGCCTGACCCAGCGCAAATCAATAACCTCGGCCGAAATGCCTCGTTTGGCAAAAATATCGGCGGCTTCAAGCGCGTCTTGTACTGCTGCCGAAACCGCGACAATCGTCAAATCCTGACCCTCTCTTGCGATACGAGCGCAAAAGGGCGTTTTGTAATAACCCTCCGGCACAAAATCATTTTGGTCAAAAAGCGAACGATGTTCAAGAATTATCACCGGATCGTCGTCTTCAATCGCCGTTAAAATCATTCCCTTGGCATCTGTGGGACTTGCCGGCATCCCGACTTTAACTCCGGGAAAGTGGGCGAAAACCGCCTGCAAACTTTGGCTGTGCTGGACCCCTTCGCCAGGCTTTCTGGCAACAAAACTCAAAATCGTAATAGGAATTTTATGGCGTCCGCCGGAAGCAAAACGCAGTTTCGCGGCTTGATTAAACATCTGATCCATCGCCAAAAGCATAAAGTCGTTTCGCTGATGAATTAAGACCGGCCTCATTCCGTCCAGAGCGGAACCCACGGCAAAACCGGTAAGCCCGTTTTCCGAAAGAGGCGTATCAATTACCCGATGCTCTTTAAACCGCCTAAAAGCCGGCAAAACATGTCCGTAAACTCCGGTAACATTATCAACGCCTTCGCCCATCAAGAACACCCGGCTGTCCCTCTCCATCGCCTGTAAAATTCCTTCAGCCGCCGCTTCTTTGTAGGTAAGACGAGTTATGGCCGGCATACTCAATTCCTCCCTGCCGGAATCGGACTCAAAAGAGCGAATTCTACGGCCTCATCAATTTCTTTTTTTATTCGCGCCTCCATTTCTTCGTTTTCGGATTCAAAAAGCCGGCCATAAACTTTTACCGGGTCTTTGGCCATCCAAGCCTCACCTTCTTCGCGGCTTCTGTAGCCAAGGTTCCAATCTTCATTTACGCCCCAGTGTTCCTTAAAACGGTAAGTGCGGATTTCAAGAAAAACCGGACACTTGTTTGCGGCTACAAAAACGGCTTGAAGCGCGGCTTCTCTTACGGCCAACACATCGTTTCCGTCAACTCTTTCCACCCTAACTCGGTGCGGTAAAACGCGATCCGTTATTCTTTCTTCGGGCTGGCGTTTCAGTATCGGCGAGTGGGTAGCGTAAAGATTGTGTTCGCATACGAACAAAACCGGCAGACGGTGAACCGACGCGAAGTTGACGCTCTCCCAAAAAATACCCTCTTCAACCGCTCCGTCGCCGAAAAAAGCAACCGCGACCTTGTCTTCGCTTTTAATTTTGGAGGCAAGAGCGATGCCTACCGCGAAAGAAATGCTCGCGCCGACTATTGGCGCTGAAACAACGAATCCGGCCTCATCGTCAATCAGATGCATCGTTCCGCCGAAACCCGAGGCGCATCCGGTCCTGCGCCCGCAAAGTTCGGCCAGCATCTTTTTCAAATCCCCGCCCTTGGCCAGATAATGGCCGTGGCAGCGGTGGGTGGACACGACTTTATCCTGCGGACGCAAAGCGTTCGCAACACCGACAGCCGAGACCTCCTGCCCTATTGAAAGATGGACCGGGGCAATGATATGACCGGCTCTAAAAAGCTCCGCTATTCTTTCCTCAACCCTTCTTACTCGCAGAATTTCAAAATACATTTTTTTCAGCAGATTGTTTTTTTCCGAGCCGGTCATTTCAAGTCCCTCCTTAAACCGCGAATTATTTTTCCGACCTCGTCTACAAGACGCGAGGTCCAGAGATCAAAAACCGGAAAATCCCGCCACGCGTTTTCCTTTTTTACAATCAGATCTCCAAAGTCAAAAACGGCCATTTCGGTGTGTTCCTGGCCCAGATGGCGCGTCATTAGGCCGGCCGGAAGGTCTGATTTATTAATCTCAACCACCCCGCCCCAGGCAACACCCTCCAAAAGCTGCGGAAGATAATATTCGGCAAAAACCAATCTTATTTTCTCGGGCTGGACTGTTATTCCGGCCTCTTCTTTCAATTCCTTGGCCATTGAGGATTTGACCACGTGTTCTTGGGGCATTGTAAAACCATCTTCGTCTTCAAATTCATGATAATCAATTTTACCGCCGGGAGGTTCGGTCGTAACGACACAAGGCGCCACTCTTGCCTGCCGGACCATGACCACTTTCCATCCGTCATCCCAAAAATACGGCAGGACATTGGCGCCGTCGCCCGCCTTGATTACTCCGCGCGAAACCGTAAAAACGCCGTCGCTTGTCAAAACATCGGCTTGACGGATAAAAAATTTTATGCCCGAACATTGAAACGTCGGTTCACGCTCAAACTTGCTTACAATCCGCATAATTCCTCCTTTTTCAAAGCAACAACGTGAATAAATCTGGCCTTAAAATAATAAAAAAAAACAGCCTAGTCAATAGGCTGTTTAAGCTAAATGCATTTTATGAGACAAAAATCGGCAATTGATTCGGCAACATAGGCAATCTGGTCTTCGGTCAAATACTGATGCACCGGCAGGGTAAGGATTTCAAGCGACTGGCGCTCGCAAT
>CAYPMM010000007.1:0-36500 GCA_964412115.1 uncultured Candidatus Saccharibacteria bacterium
AAAAGAATGTGGACGCGTACATGAAGTCGGTCGGCATCACGCTGGATTATGTCGGCTGGGCGGACACGTTTGAATTCAGCAAGGAAGTGCAGGCGGCCATCAACCGGCGCTACGTTGCCGACAAAGACCAGGAAATCGCCGCCATACTCGCGCCGCACGCCGACACCATCCAGAAGCTCGCCGCAGCCGACGCCTTGAGGTCGTTCGGCGAAAAGACCGACGGCAAGCTGCCGACGACCATTGTCGGCCTGCCGACGGAAATCGGCGCGCTCCTCAGCACTCTGTTGAGGTCCGGTCCGGTTTCGACTCCGGCCGTACCAGTCATTCCCACGAAGTAATTCAACCAAATCCGGAAAATCCGGTGCCGCGCGGGCTTGCCCGCGCGGTTTTTTAATTATTAAAATTTTTACGACGACTTGCACAAAACCTTGATATATGCTAGGATTTAAGCAATGTTGGCAACTAAGACCAAGCAGAAAGTAATAGAAAAATATAAGCTCCACGAGAAGGACACCGGCTCTTCGGAGGTTCAAATCGCGCTTATAACCGAGGAGATCAAGCGCCTGACCACGCATTTGAAAGACCACCCCAAAGACACCCATTCGCGAAAGGGGCTTTTGAAGATGGTCTCAAAACGCAAGGCGCTTTTAAACTACCTTTCGGGCGAAGACGAAAAGCGCTATTCAAGCATTATCAAAAAAGTGGGACTGAAGAAGTAAGGGAACACTTACCCCGTTAGATAGCGCGCAAGCGCCCATCTAACGGGGTGCTCAAATTTTTATTCATTATCATTCATAAAAATCTAAAAAAATTGGCATGACAATTGTAAAGCACCGCGAACAAAGAGTGGCGGTTTTAATCGATGTTCAAAACCTTTATCACTCCGCGCGCAACCTTTTCGGAAAACGCGTCAACTTTAAAGAGGTTTTAAAGACCGCCGTGGCCGGACGTAAACTTGTCCGGGCCATAGGATATGTTATAAAAACGGAGTCCGGCGAGGAGTCGGCCTTCTTTGAGGCCCTGGCCAAAATAGGCATTGAGCCCAAATTCAAAGACCTGCAGATTTTTGCCGGAGGAATGAAAAAAGCCGACTGGGATGTCGGGCTGACCATTGACGCGGTCCGGCTCGGACACAGCGTTGACGCGCTTGTTTTGATCACCGGAGACGGCGATTTTGTACCCTTGGTTGAATACCTTAAGGGCATGCACGGCACACAGGTTGAGGTTATGGCTTTCGGGCGTTCGGCTTCGGGAAAATTGAAAGACGAGGCCGACGAGTTTCTTGATTTGGGCGAGGACCCGAAGTTTTTGTTAAACCTGCCCGCGAATTTAAAAAAATAAAAAATAAAACAATTCATGAAAGTCAAAAAATACCAGACCGAAATAGCCGGGCGTCCGCTTGAAGTTGAGTTTTCCGATTTGGCCATGCACGCGAGCGGTTCGGTTTTGGTCAGATACGGCAAAACCGTTATTTTCGCCGCGGCCACCATATCCAAAGAAGCCAGAACCGGAATAGATTATTTTCCGCTCTCCGTAAATTACGAAGAAAAGTTCTACGCGGCAGGGCAAATTTTAGGCTCGCGTTTTATGAAAAGAGAAGGCAAGCCGTCCGACGAGGCAGTGCTCACCGGCCGTTTAATTGACCGGACGCTTCGTCCGCTTTTTTCAAATAAATTAAGAAACGAAGTGCAAATCGTAATAATGCCCCTTTCAATTGACGGCCAAAACGATCCGGATGTTCCTTCAATAATCGCGGCCTCTTTGGCTTTGGCAACATCCGACATTCCATGGGCCGGACCGGTAAGCCCGTTAAGATTGGGGCTCGACGGCAAAAAAGTTATTTTCAATCCCACAAATGCCGAACGCGAAAACTCCCCGCTTGATTTTGTCGCCTGCGCCAAGGAAGGGAAAATAAACATGATTGAAGCCGGGGCCAAAGAAGTGGCCGAGGAAGACATAATGAGCGCACTCAAAGAGGCCATGTCCGAATTTGAAAAAATAGAAAAATTCCAGAAAGAAATAATATCAAAAGAGGGCAAAGAGAAGCTTGAGATAAAACTGCCCGAGGAGCCGGAGAAACTGGCGGAGGCTTTTAATAAAAACATTAAGGGGCGGCTTGAAGACTATATTTATATTTCCGAAAAAGCCGTAAGGAACACAAGACTCGGCGAACTGAAAAAAGAATGGACCGACTGGACCAATGAAAATTTCGGCGAAGACTCTTTGCTTTTTGCCGATGATATTTATGAAGAAGCCATTAACGACATCGTGCATAAAAATATTCTTGAGCGCGAAAAAAGGCCCGATACCCGCAAATTAAACGAGTTGAGGGACTTGTACGCTAAAGCCGGCGTGCTTGATCGGGTGCACGGTTCGGGAATTTTTTACCGCGGAGAAACGCATATTTTGTCTGTTGCCACCCTCGGCGCGCCGGGAGACGTCCAGCTTATTGAGGGGATGGAAATACAAACCAAAAAAAGATTCATGCACCACTACAATTTTCCTCCTTTTTCCACCGGAGAGACGGGCAGAATGGGCTCTCCCGGAAGGAGGGAAATCGGGCACGGGGCTTTGGCCGAGCGGGCGCTGGAAGCGGTGATTCCGCCCAAAGAGATTTTCCCTTACACCATACGCCTGGTATCCGAAGCCATGTCCTCAAACGGCTCAACTTCAATGGGTTCGGTCTGCGCCTCAACCCTGGCGCTGATGGACGCGGGCGTTCCGATAAAAGAGCCGGTGGCTGGCATCGCCATGGGCCTGATGATGGAGAGCGACAAAAAATATAAAGTTTTAACCGACATTCAGGGCCCCGAAGACCACCACGGCGACATGGATTTCAAAGCCGCGGGAACAAAGAACGGAATAAACGCGATTCAAATGGACGTAAAAGTTGAGGGCGTTACTTTAGAAATTTTGGACGAAACCTTGCGCGACGCCAAAGCGGCCAGAATAAAAATAATGGAAGTGATGCTCAAAGAAATCCCCCGCCCGCGCGCGGATATTTCGCCTAATGCCCCCAAAATCATAACCATAACCATAAATCCCGATAAGATAAGAGACGTGGTCGGTCCGGGAGGAAAGACCATAAATAAAATAATTGACGAAACCGGAGCCGAAATAGACATTGAGCAGACCGGTGAAATTTTCATTACCGGACGCGACACCGAATCGGCCGAAAAAGCGGCTGAGGCCGTAAGAAGCATTACCCGTGAATATGAAGTCGGCGAAGAGTTTGTCGGGAAAGTAAGCCGGATATTTGAATTCGGGGCCATGGTTGAAATAGGGCCGAAACAGGATGGCCTGGTGCACATTTCGGAGCTTGCGCCCTATCGGGTAGGCAAGGTGCAGGATGTCGTAAACATAGGCGATGAAGTTCCGGTAAAAATAATAAGCATAGACGACCTTGGCCGGGTCAACCTTTCGGTCAAACAGTCTTCTCAATACCGCGAAAAAAATAAAAAATAAAAATGGATGGTGAAAACCAAAATGTTCCGGAGAAAACCGAACCCAAAAAGTCCGGCGTAAGAACCATGATTTCAGACGTTCAGGAATACGCGAGCGGAAAAAATTTTTCCTTAGGCGAGCTTACGGCCCGGCGCGGAAGCCGGACGAATGAGCGCCCGGCGGGATTTGGGTTGGAAAACATAAAGCCGTGGTTCTATCTTGCGTCCGCGATTTTGGTTTTGGCAATTATCGGCGCCGGAGCATATTTGATTAAAAGAACAGTTGACGCGCCGGCCGCACCCGCCCTTGAAGCTCCGGCTCCGCTTATAAATGCCGTACATGAAGAAACAATCGAACTTGAAACCGCAGACGGCCGGGAAAAGTTTTTTGCGGAGTGGAAAAAACTTTTCGGGCTCCAGCTTCTCCCGCGCGAATTTCTTTATGTTAAAATTTTTGACCGGAGCGGTTTGGAGTTTCTGCCGGCGCGCGCCTTTTTGAAACTTTCCGGCGCAAACCCGCCGCCAATTTTTACCGACGGCCTGGCCAGAAAATCCACTGTCGGAATTATGGATACTTCGCGCGGAAACGAGCCGGTTTTTATTTTTGAAATAGCAAACCATTCATCGGTTTTTGCCGGACTTTTGCAATGGGAAGAAAAAATGCCCGATGATTTAAAAGAACTGCTTTCGCCCGATATCGCCCGTGACCGCGGAGAAAACGTTTTTCACGATTTGGTCGTGGCCAATAACGACGCCAGGTTTTTGCGAAACAAGTTCGGAGAATTTGTCTTGGGTTATTCAATTTTCAATCGCAGGTTTTTGATTGTGGGGCAGTCGCCTCAAGCGATTGAAGCCGTAATAAGGCAGATGACCGCTTTGCCTCCGCGCTAAGGGAACACTCGCTCCGTTAGATGAAAATTATATACTATGCTAATATAAAAAATATAATGGTTTATAATTTTTTATATTATTATTCATAAAAATTCGGCACATGGCTTTAGACCTAAATCATTTTAGAAAAAAACTTGATGAGGAGCGCATTCGGGTAGAAGGCGAACTTAAGAGCATCGCCAAGATATCACCGGATAACCCAAAGGATTGGCAATCGGTCCCGCCAGACTCCGACGTACAGCCGGGGGAGGCAAGCGAGATGGCCGACCGTTTTGAGGAAATGGGCAATCGGGCGGCGCGCGAAATTGAACTTGAAACCCGCCTGAACGAAATAAACGCCGCGATAGCCCGAATTGAAAAGGGAACTTACGGCTATTGCTCCGCTGACCAAAAACCCATACCGGAGGCGCGTCTTGAAGCCAACCCCACCGCCGAAACCTGTATTGAGCACGCCAAATAAACCCAAAACTTCGTTTTGCGAGTCTGACTCGCAAACTACCCGAATTACCCAAACTAAGTTTGGGTAATAGGGCCAAAAAACATTGAAAATAAATGGTTTTTCGTACTTACTATTGACAAGTGGCCGTTTTTTTGCTATAATGGGAGCGTAAAGCTGGAAACAGCTTAAGTACACTAAAGCACAAAACCAACCAGGAAAGGGGGAAATACAATGACCGCAGATAGAGACCTCACCATACCCGTGTTTCTTATGGTCGGAGGGGCCGTGTCGGCCGCCGTCGCCGTGGTAATGGCCACGACAAGCGTGCTCGCCGGCATTTTCGTGGGGTGGGCAGTGGTTCTTCTGTGGGCCAGCGTGGTTAGCGCGCTGTACTACAAGTAAGCCATCCCGCCATCGCGAAACGACCCCCGCTTCGCCGCCCAGTCCTTCGGGACCGGGCGGGTTTTTTTCCAAAAAATAAGGAGTGGAGCGACTATATTTTTTGAGAACCCCGTTTAAATTTTGCCGTAGCAAAATTTGTGCGGGGTTTTCCTTTTTGGTCTAATAAGCTAGGATTTATCCTATCATGTCCGTCAAACTCCATGCCGCGGAAGTTTTGGGCCTTTCGGGAGAAATAATTGACGTTGAAGTTGATTATTCAAAGGGGCTCCGCTCTTTTACCATTGTGGGGCTCGCCGACAAGGCGGTGGATGAAGCCAAAGAAAGAATATCTTACGCCATAAAAAATATCGGGCTCAAGCCCCCGCATAAACAAAATCAAAAAGTCATAGTTTCCTTGGCGCCGGCCGATCTTAAAAAAGAAGGGTCGGCTTTTGATTTAGCAATCGCTTTGGGCTATATAATGGCGTCCAAACAGGCCGAATTTGATACTAAAGACAAGATATTTTTGGGAGAGCTTGCTTTAGACGGAGCGCTGCGGCCAATCAAAGGGGTTTTGGCCCTTGCCAGAAAAGCGGTGTCTGCCGGATTTAAAGAAATTTACGTGCCTAAAGGAAACGGAAAAGAAGCGGCGATAATAGGAAATATTTCCGTACGCGAAGTTGAGGGACTGGAGCAAATACTCGGCCATCTTAGAAACGAATCTGTAATTGAGGCCCTGCCTAAAACCGAAATGAACTGCGAGACGAGTACGGCGGACTACGACCTATCGGACATCCGCGGACAGGAAAACGCCAAAAGAGCTTTGATGATCGCGGCCTCCGGCGGCCACAACATTTTAATGTCCGGACCTCCGGGGACGGGAAAGACACTGCTTGCCAAAGCATTGCCGTCAATCTTGCCTCCGCTTTCATACGAAGAAGCGCTTGAAGTAACCACTATCCACAGCGTTGCCGGAACAATAGACGGACCGTTTGCCGAAGAGCGTCCTTTTCGCTCGCCCCACCACACCTCTTCATATGTCGCCATGGTCGGCGGGGGCGTCTGGCCAAGACCCGGGGAGATAACTCTGGCCCACCGCGGAGTGCTTTTTGCCGATGAGTTTCCGGAATTTGAACGCCGGGTAATTGAAGCACTGAGACAGCCGCTTGAAGACGGAGTCATAACCGTGGCTCGCGCCAAAGGAACGGTGAGGTTTCCGGCCAAATTCATGCTAGTTGCGGCTCAAAACCCGTGCCCATGCGGAAATCTTGGTTCAAAAAATAAAATGTGCCTTTGCAATCCGGCGTCTCTTTTTCGCTATCAAAGGAAGGTTTCGGGACCGATCGCCGACCGAATTGACCTTTGGATGGAAGTTTCCAATATTGACCACGAAGAATTGTCTCAAAAAAGCTCCGCTCCGACATCAGCCGAAATACGGCACAAAGTCATTGACGCCAGAGACAGGCAAAGCGCGCGGTTTAAGGGCTTTGGCATAATTTCAAACAGCGAAATCGGGGCGCGCGACATTGAAAAACTCGCCCCGCTGTCGGCTGATGCCAGAAACATTCTTAATATTTCAGCCAAACAGATGGACTTGTCGCCGCGGGCGTATCATAGGGTGATAAAAATAAGCCGGACCATAGCCGACTTGGAAAACGAAGAGCAAATAAAACAGGGACACATTCTGGAGGCCCTGCAGTACAGACCGAAAAATAATTTTTAAACGTTTTGGTTTTAAATAAACGGGTTTTGGGCTCCTCTGACTTCAAAATGCACATGGCATCCGGTAGAGTTGCCGGTGGCTCCTTCGTATCCGATTACCTGTCCCTGAACCACATTCCAGCCCGCCTGAACTATTAAGGAGCTCATGTGCGAATAAAGAGTCTGCGTGCCGTTGGCGTGATTTATGACCGCGTACAAGCCGTATCCGCCGTTCCAGCCGAAAGACCTCGCGACAATCACCTGGCCTGATGCCGAAGCCATTATCGGAGCCCCGCAGTAGCTTGCCAGGTCAACGCCGTTATAGCCATGTAGGCCCTGTGTTTTTCTTCCTCCCAATATCGGACGCATATAATATCCGGCGTAACTCGGACCGGCGCCTCCGCGGTAAGGATTCCTGGAATAAATACCGCTTGAGACGATATAAGACTCACCGTTTGGAATTATGATTATCTGTCCGACGGCAAGGGTCCCCGAAAGAGGCAAATCGTTAAAACCTATTATTTCGTCCTCATCACCCTTAAATTGCCTGGCCACAGACTTAAGGGTGTCTCCTTTTTTCACTTCATATTGAACTCCGGAAATCGGGAGGATAACCAAGGTCTGGCCCGCGGTTATTAGGTCGTTTCGCTTAAGATTGTTCGCCCATGCGATCGTATTGATAGAAACACCGAACATTTTAGCAATACTTGAAAGGTTATCTTTTTCGCGGACTATATAAATTGAAATCTGGTCGTGTTTTCGCGATTCAACCTCAATGTCGGCAATGCTTCCGAGCGGTCCCGATACGGCAAGCAGGGCGCTATTTTGAACTATCGTTATATCGCCGCCGCCGATTCCAGCCAGAGGGTCAATGTTGTTTGGCGCTTCAAGTAAAGGCATGTTCTGGGAGCTTAAAGCCGAAGCCGACTGCGTTTTGGCTTCAGCCGAAAAAATACTTTTCAAGACATCCAGAAAACCGGCTTCCGTTTCATTAAAATTCAGAAAAAATATGCTTAAAACTGCCAAAACCGTCAAGAGCAACCCCCGTCCTGAAGGGGTCAAAAAAGAGGTTTTAAAGCCTCGCTTTCCCGAGTTCATCGGGTCGGCAAGGCGCTGTTTAGTGTCTAAAATAGGCTTAAATTAAGGGGAAAATCCGGAAAGTCGGCCTTTAACAACAAAACCGGTACATCTACCGGAATACCCTTAATCATACCGCCCGAAAACCAAAAAATCAATCGACGCAAAAAACTTATCCACAGGGCAGTAGAAATCCTATTTCCCAAAAATACTTGACAAACGGATGGTTTGGTGATACAATGGGAGAGAATAAAAGCAGTTTCCTTGAGTTCACAAGTTCGCCAACGCGTCGAAATCACATTCAGGAGGATTGGACATGTATGGGCAGACCGACGAAATACTCGAGGAACGCAGGGCGCGTAACGAGGCCGTTCAACTTCTGCTTACTGTAGCAGAGGGGAAGAAGACGGTTGCGGATGTGCGAAATTGGCTTGAGCAGAACTACCCGGAGTCATGTAGCACAAAGACTGATACGAAGAGGTGGTAAACTGGTTTGTCAGTCGGGCCGCCGGCACTAACCGGCGACAACAGAAAACAGTTCCCCCGGACCGGCAAGGTTCGGGGGATTTTTTTGATTTGAAAACTTTAACAAGGTAATGTTTAAAACATGCAGGAAAATAAATTGCTTTCGGGGTTGAACGAAGCGCAAAAGGAGGCCGTTTTGCACAAAGACGGACCTCTTTTGATTGTGGCGGGCGCCGGTTCGGGCAAAACCCGGGTTTTGACCCACCGCGTCGCCCATTTGATCGCGGGCGGAGTACAGCCGGAAAAAATCCTTGCGGTCACATTCACCAACAAAGCCGCGGGCGAAATGAAAGAAAGAATCGCAAAACTCCTTCAGGTCCCACTCTCCCAAATTTTGCCGAAGAAAAATTTGGGAGGACCATGGATCGGCACCTTCCATTCTCTCGGCGCCTGGATTTTGAGGAATGATGCAAAAAGCGCCGGACTTGGCAAAAACTTCTCAATAGCCGACGAGGAAGACAGTCTGTCGCTTATAAAAGAATCAATCAAAGAAGCCGGAGCCGACCCGAAACAATTCCAGCCGTTCAGGATAAAGAAAGTTATTTCAAGAAAGAAGTGCGAGCTTATTTGCGCCGAAGACTTTTCGTCCGAGGCCCGAGACCCGTTTTCACGAACGCTCGCTCTTATCTGGCGGATTTATGAGAACAAATTAAAATCATCCGACTTCGCCGACTTTGACGACTTATTGATTAAAACAGAAAACCTTTTTTCGTCCCACCCCGAAATCCTTTCAAAATATCAGGACATGTGGCAATACATAAACGTGGACGAATTCCAGGACACCGACAGCGTCCAATACAAAATCGCGAGCGTCCTTGCTTCCAAACACTCAAACATCTGCGTTGTCGGCGACGTGGACCAGTCAATTTACAGCTTTCGCGGAGCCGATTTCAGAAACATTTTGAATTTTGAAATGGGTTGGCCCGGCGCCAAAGTCATAACTCTTGAAGAAAATTACCGCTCAACCCCCCAAATTTTAGACGCGGCTAATGCCGTAATCGCCAAAAATAAGCTGCGCAAGCCCAAAAACCTTTTCACTAAAGCAGACAGCGGAGAAAAACTGGCGGTGTATGCCGCCGAAAACGAAAACGATGAAGCCGATTTTATCGCCTCTGAGGCGGCCGGTCTTATCAAAAAGGGAGTGAGGCCCGAACAAATAGCGGTGCTTTTCCGCACCAACGCCCAGTCCAGAGTCCTTGAAGAAAAATTCCTGGCCCGCGCCCTGCCTTATTACGTAGTCGGCGTCAAATTTTACGCCAGAAAAGAAGTAAAAGACGTTTTGGCCTATCTTAAATCAAGTCTCAACCCGTCGGACCTCTTAAGCAAAAAAAGGGTAATAAACCTGCCCGCGCGCGGCATAGGCAAGGCTCTAATGGTCAAATATTTGGCCGGAGCCGGATTGAAGCCGGCCGAGCGCGAAAAAATAGCGTCTTTTGAAGGACTGCTCGGCCGGATAAAGTCGTATGCCGAAAAAATGCCGGCATCGCGCGCGGTTATGTCGGCGATTAAAGAAAGCAAATACTTTGAAATGTTTGACTCCGGAACGGAAGAGGGGGCGATGCGTCTGGCCAATGTCATGGAACTGGCCAGTCTTTCGGTGAAATTCGACCATATTAAACCTCCGGGCGGTCTGGTAAAAATGCTTGAGGAAGCAAGCCTTATGTCGGATCAGGATTCCATAAGCGGAGCTAAAAAAGGAGTACCGCTTACGACGGTGCATGCCGCCAAAGGGCTTGAATTTGACCGCGTTTTTATCGCCGGACTTGAGGAAGGGCTTTTCCCTCATACCGCCATAGGAGGGGGAGACGAAAAGTTAAGACTTGAGGAAGAAAGAAGGCTTTTTTATGTCGCGCTTACGCGCGGACGCAAGAAAGTATATCTGTCGCTCGCGTTTTTCCGCACCATTTTCGGAGAGCGCCAAGTAAATATGCCCTCAAGATTTTTGGACGACATACCGCCCGAACTTCTGGAAAAAGCGGATGACGAAAAGACGATAGAACTTGCTTAGTTAAAACTATGACCAAACTTGGCCAGAATTTTCTAATATCCAAACGCATCGCCGAAAAAATGGCCGATTCGGCCGAAACCGGCCCAAAAGACGTTGTTTTGGAAATAGGTCCGGGCAGAGGCATTTTAACCGGAGAGTTATTAAAACGCGCCAAAAAGGTGGTCGCGGTTGAAAAAGATGCCGCGCTTTTTGATTTTTTAAAGCAAAAATTCGCCGAAGAAATCCAAAAAAAACGGCTGGTTTTGATAAAAGATGATATCCGCGACTTCCTCAAAAATCCTGTTAAACATCCGATGTTTAACAAAGTGGTCGCCAACATCCCTTATTACCTTACCGGCCAGCTCCTGCGGCTCCTCCTGTCGCCAGTGTCGGATACCAGGTATCCGACAATAAAAGGATTGATTATTCTGATGCTTCAAAAAGAGGTAGCCCAAAGAATGGTGTCGGATACCCGGTATCCGACAAAAAGAAAGATGAGTCTTTTGGCTATTTCGGTCTGGGTGTGCGCTCGGCCAAAAATTGCTTTTTTGGTCAAAAAAGGCAATTTTTGGCCTCAACCGAAGGTAGATTCGGCGGTTGTTGTGTTCAAAAGACGGGAAAGGGACTTTTTCAAGGAGCACAAAATAAGCCAAAAGGCATTTTTTGACACGGTCAAGGCCGGCTTCGCCCACCCGCGCAAGGTCCTCAAAAACAACCTCGCTTTATCAGATATCGGATGTCTGATAAAGTGCGGGGTTGAAGAAAAAGCGAGAGCGGAAGATTTGTCGCTTGAAAACTGGGCCTGCTTGGTAAAATCATTATCAAAACTATAGACTGGTTCCAATCATTATGACCGTGTATTGAGTCGGATATGTTTTAGGACCGACAGTGCAAACACCGCCGGGGTTAGCCAGTCCCAAGGCCCATTTACCAGGTCTGTTTGGAGGACCATATGGGTAAGTAACCGCTGAATAGGGATAAAAATATAGTCCCGGACGCGGAGGACTGAGGGTAAATGCTATACCCCCGGAGCAAATATGGTCAATTTTGATTATACGTCCGCCAAAAGGGATAGCCGCCGCATAGGCCAATGCCGGACCGTCATTACCAAAAATAGAAAATGGCGCCAGAATGGCCACAACAACCGCAAAACCAAGCGCGCCCGTAAAGAATTTCCTCATGCTTATATTATAGCAGTGGTTATCCACACTTGAAAACAAAACTAAATTAAAGGTAAAAAGCAAATGCTATAATTATTGTAAGGCAAATTGCCCCAGATTTTGGCATTTTTAGGAAACAAAAAAATAGTTTTTGCAACAATTCTTGCTTTGGTTCTCGGAGCGGGCGTGTTTTGGATTTATTCCGCCAAAGGCGGACCAACCTTTGGTTGGCAAAAATCAGGCGGTAAAAAAATCGCTTCAAGCGAAAATCCGCTTGCGGTCTCAATACAAAAACAGCTGACCGACTCTCCCGACTCAGACGGCGACGGCTTAAAGGATTGGGAAGAACAGCTTTGGGGCACGGACCAGAATAGTCCCGACAGCGACGGCGACGGGACGCCTGACGGAGAAGAGATAAAAATCGGACGGGACCCGCTCAAAGCGGGGTCAAATGACTATTTAAACCCTTCCTCTGCAAACAAGGAAGATAAAGCTCCGCCGGAGAAACTCAACCTCACTCAAAAAACAACACGCGATCTTTTTGTTTCATACATTCAGCAAAGGCAGTCGGGACTTGACCCGATATCGGCTTCGGAGGGGGTCATAAACGCAATTTTAAACGACAGCGGCGTTCCGGAGTTTGAAAATACCTTTTCTCAAAAAGACGTAAAAACGGACGCCTACGCCTCTTCCGAAGAAAAAAAGAACTACATCAACGAACTCGCGCGGATTACTAATGACGGCGGGGAAAAAATAAAAGCAAACGAGCTTAAAACTCTCGAGCGCGCCATAAATCTGGCTAATTCTTCGGATAGTTTTGAAAAATTCGGAGAGTTTGCGGACAACGCCGCGGTTTATAAAAAAATGGCCGCGGATATTTTAAAAATGTCCGTGCCGCAAAATTACGCCTCGGCTCATCTTCGGTATTTAAACGCGCTGAATAACCTTTCCGAAATAAACTTGGTTTTTTCCGTTTTTATGTCCGACCCCATACCCGGACTTTCGGCGGTCAAACAATATCTGACGGAGGCCGAAAATATAAAAAACTCGCTTTTGGTCTTGGGCGTATCGATACGCGCCGACCGATTGGTTTTCGGGCCCGAAGAATATGGATTCGCTTTTCTAAGTTTAGTAAATCAACTGCAATGAGAATTTATTTACTCATCTTTATTTTTATCGCAATCTTATTTCCGTTTTATAACGCCGATGCTCAATTCGCCGCGAGGGGCCTTTCCGTGCCAACGCTTGATATCGGCCTAAATCCAAAAGAGTTTTCGCTGGACCTAATCACTAACGCCATCGGCGTATCCCTAATACGAACAATGTCCGACAATATCCAGAGCTGGATACGAAACGGTTTTGACGGAAAGCCTCTTTTTGTGACCGACTGGGAGGGATTTTTGCAAAAGGCCGGAAACGAAGCGTTTGGTATTTTCGTAGACGACCTGATCGCGAAAGGCGCGCCCGATATCTGCAGTCCGTTCAGAGAGGATGTGGTATTGGGGCTCATTTCCATTTCTCGGCCTCCCAGAGCAAGATGCACGCTTGATGCGGTAATATCCAACGTTAATTCTCTTTATAACAATTTTGAAACTTACGGCTGGACGGGATTTGCCGGAATCACGACGGCCAATGTTTCCAATAACGCTTTCGGTTCTTTCCTTCTAAAGCTCGACCAGGCCTCTTTGGCGGTCGCGAGAAAAACGTCCGGCCTTCAAAACGAAGCTCTTGCGTCCCGCGGATTTTTAAGCTGGAAAGAAGATTTTAACTGCGTAAGAGACGAGATCACCCAGGAAGACCGCTGCCAAACAAGAACCGTAACACCGGGAAGTTATATTGCCAACCAATTGGATTTACCCTCGCAATATTCGGCTATAAAAACGGCGGTGGCCGACGAGTTTAACGAACTCATTTCGGTGGTAGCGCAGGAGCTTTTACAAAACGCTTTGAGCGGTTCCCGGCCCGGAGGAGTTTTAAGAAGTTCGCCGCGGCCCTCGCCTGACTACTCAAGCGTCATTGAAAATCAAAGAGCATATTTGTCGTCGGTTTTAAGAACCGATCTCATTGCTCCTGAAACACAATATGTTGAGGCCAAACAATTATCGGCAAGCGCCCTGCTTCGCTCAATTTCAGTTTTTCAAGAACTGGAAAGAGCGCAAAGTGCTTCACGAAGCTCCGAAATCGTCCAGAGTCGCGACGCGTTTGACAGAATCCGTACTGAATTTAATCTCGCTGACATAAAACTTGCGCGATTTGAAAATATCTTGATAGATGTCCAGCGAATGACAACCATCGCGGAGATGAATAATCTCGCCCAACTGGTGGTGGGTCTCCAAAGAGATACGCGATCGCAGATAGAAATATTGGATGCCCAGGCGCAAAATGCGTCCTTCCAAAACGCCCTTGATGCGCTTATCGCGGAACTGCAAATATCTGGCCCTTCGCGTCAATTTCTGACACTTTCCGCCTTTCCAACTTTCATAACCTCCGGACGCTCGTCTCTTCTCTCATGGTCAAGCCTAAATGTTGCGAGTTGCGCCGCTTCGGGATCAGAGTGGAGCGGTTCAAGACCAGTTTCCGGCGACCAAAAAGTTTTTCCGATAAGAACTTCAAATTATCGGCTTGCCTGCTCCGGTCCAAGCGGCGCGTTATCGGCTACGACAACAATAACCGTTTCGCCTTAAAATGGCCGCCTTAAATCACAAAATAATAAGCGCGTTTCTGCTGGTTTCAACACTCGCGCTCTTTTTGCCGCTGCATAACATTCTGGCGCAAGGCGCGCCGCCCACAGTCGAAGAGGGGGACGAAAATGTTTTTTTCGGGCAGCGGTTGCAACAGCAAACATCAGGAGAAGGACAGCCGACAACGCCGTCAGGACAAACATCTTCACAGCCGGTAGCCGCGAATGAATCCGTCGCCGCGGCCCTTCGGACAGCCGCTTGTCCGGTAATCAGCAACGTCGCATTTTACATTACCGCCTGCGGATTGCTTACCGCCGGCGGATGGGTGGTGTTTGTGGTTTTGATGGCAGTTTCGGCCTTCTTCGCTTTATTCGGCAATCTTTTTGACCTTGTAACGGCAGTCACTCTCAACCCGGCGACATACAGCGTGCCGGCCATATATCAGGGCTGGACGGTCGCCCGAGACACCGCGAATATGTTTTTCATATTCATACTCCTAACCATCGCCATCGCCACAATTTTGCAGATAGAAACATACGGCGCTAAAAAACTTCTGCCAAAACTCATTGCTGCCGCGATTTTCATCAACTTTTCTTTTCTGCTCACGCAATACGTGGTTTTCGCCTCCAACATCATGACCGGATTTTTCCTGCCGGGCGCGGGAACCGCCAGGGGCCCAAGCGCGCAGCTGTCGGTCATGTTCCTTGCCGGCATCAATCCAAACGCGATGTACAAAAACACCCAATTCAATTTGGGCGCCATTGCCGATACGCAAAAAAAACTGGATGAGACCCGTTTGAGATTGTCTGAAAGTCTTGCGTTTCAAGACGAGAGTTCAACCGACGCGGAAATACTGGCGGCGCAGCAAGAGTTTGAGCGCGCAACCGCCGAAGAGACCCGGCTTTCGCAACAGTTAACCAATCAGCAAAAAGAACTGCCCAACACTCTGCTTCAGCTGATTGTGGCGATGCTTGGCGTAATCGCTTTCATATTGGTGGCAACTTTTGCTTTGGGATTTGCCGGAATTTCTCTTTTAATCCGGGTGGTTGTTTTGTGGTTTTTGATGATTTTGTCTCCCATCGCTTTTCTCTTTTTTGTAATTCCGGGTCTTGGCGGACACGCTTCCAAGTGGTGGGGCGAACTTTTGAAACAATCGTTTTTCGCGCCGGCGTTTTTCTTCCTTTTCGGGCTTACGGTGAATATGATTTCCACCCCTCAAGCGCGGGCGCTTTTCGGAATCGGCGAAAATATCGCCCAGCAGGCAAACGCCGGCGCGTTCAACACCGCGCTCATAGTCAGTTTCACCTCGTTTGCCTACTACACTTTGCTTATAATAATGCTAATCGCAAGCGTCCTTGTGGCCAAAAGCATGGGCGGAGCTACGGCCCAGTGGGCCGAGAAAGGAGCGAAGTACGCCAGAGGCGCTGCTTTGGGATATGCAGGAAGAGTGGGCAGGAAATATGCGATAGAAGCAACGGGTGCTGTGGGCAAAGCCGTAACCAGCGGAGAAGGACGGGTGGCCCAAGTCTTGCGGCAAACTCCGTATGTCAACAAGATGTTCGGGGCCATGGAAGCCACACAGCGAAGAGAGGTTAAAAAATACGAAAAACAATACGGTTCTTTCAGCACAGACGCTCTTAAAAACATTGAGTCGGCTCCGGGGCTTCGTGTTGCCAGCGAAAGAAACGCAATAAGAAATATAATAAACAAAAGAGACGAAGACAGGCGAGATGATGAAATACTTAAAAACGGAGACGCGATAAGCAAAATGAGGGTGATGGACAAAAGGGCCAAAAAAAATAAAGCGGACGCGGAACAGGCAAAGCGAGAAGCGGAAGAAAAAAATCCCAAAACTTAAAAATTAAATTAAAATATGCAGCCACTAACACCGGAACAATTATTCGCAAAGTACGAAAAAATACCAAAAGACTTGCAAGACGCCATATTAGACGCCGGAACTTCGGATATCATCGGCGCGATAACCAAAAAATACGGTCTGAACCTTGAGCAGGCCGGAAACCTTGCTGACGAGGTCGGGCTTTTGATGCTTGGCGAAACCAACCCGCGTGATTTTACGGCAAACTTAATCAAACGGCTCGAAACCGACCCCGAGATGACAAAAAAAATAGCCCAGGAAATAAACGAGCAGATTTTTTCAAAAGTGCGCGAGTCGCTTAAAAAAATACACGGCGTAAGCGAAGAGGAAAAACAAGGGGCCGCGGGACCTCAGCCCGCAAAAACGGAAACCCCGGCACCGAAGCCGTCTTCGGGTTTAGGCGAGTCAAGACCCTCGCCATTTGAACAAAAATTGGAAGACAAAGTTTTTCCGCCCAAGGCGGACCAGCCTTTGGCTGGTGTGCCCGCGCTTAAAAAAGAGGTGGAACAAGCGCAAAAAGAAAATCGTTATCCGTCTAGCGCGGACCCGTACCGCGAACCTCCAAAATAATTATGCGCCAATTTTCAGTTCCGCAATTCATAGAAGTAGAAGACAAAATTTTCGGGCCGCTTACGCTCAAGCAGTTTATTTATCTGCTTGGAGGAGGGGCATCCGTATTTATAATTTATGTTTTCGGAGGGATGCTGGGCGTTATTTTTCTCGGCCTGCCGATTGCGGTTTTTGCGGCAGCGCTCGCTTTTTATAAAATAAACGGCCAGCCCTTTATAAACATAGCGGCAAGCGCCGTATCTCACTACAGCAAATCAAAACTTTACATTTGGAAAAGGGTTGAGACAAAAAAACAAGACATCCGTAAAATTCCGGCCCTTGAACAAAAACTGGTCCTGCCGAAAATCACCGAAAGCAAATTAAGAGACCTGTCCTGGTCTTTAGACGTAAAAGAAAAAATAAAATAAGCATGGCCAAAGCACAATCATCGCAAGAATTCGTTCCGATAAAAGAAATACGCGACGGGATAATGATTACCGACGACGGAAATTTGCATATGGTTTTGATGGCCTCCTCCCTGAATTTCGCCCTTCGCTCCGGGGAAGAGCAGGAGGCAGTCACGGCCCAATACCAGAATTTTTTAAACTCGCTGGATTTTTCGGTCCAAATCATGATTCAGTCGCGCCGGCTTAATATTGACCCGTATCTTGAAACCTTGCGCCAGGCCGAAAAAGAGCAGACAAACGAGCTGATGAAAATTCAGACCCGCGAATACGTGGAATTCGTGCGCACTTTCGTCTCAACCACCAAAATCGTCACCAAAAGTTTTTACATTGTGGTTACATTTGTCCCGCCTTTTTTGGGGATAGGCAAAAAGGAGGGTTTCGGAGGATTTTTTAAAAAATTTTTCACCGGTGAAAAAAAAGAGGACAAACAGATAATGGACGAAAAGTTTGAAGAATACCGGACACAGCTTTGGCAAAGGGCCGAAACGGTCTCGGGCGCCATCGCTTCAACCGGAGTCAGAACCGCGCCTTTAAACACCGAGGAATTGGTCGAGCTTTTTTACGGGCTTTTCAATCCTGGGGAACTGGAACGCGGACACGCTCCGCAAGTTAGATAATATGGCATTAAAAGATTTATTCGGAAAAAAAGAGGAGAAGGCGGGCGATGAAATTATCGCCATAGAGCCATCGCAAATTTACGAGGCGGCGGTTTTGGAATTAAAAGACGTAATCGCGCCTTCAGCCCTTGAAGTAAATTCAAACTTCGTAAAAATCGGGGAAAAGACCGCCCGCACTCTTTTTGTTTTTTCATATCCGAGATTTCTGGCCATAAATTGGTTTTCACCAATCATAAATTTGGACAAGGTTTTTGATATATCGCTTTACGTCCACCCAATGGACACCGCCTCCGTTTTGAGACAACTGCAAAAAAAAGTGGCCGAGGTCCAGTCGCAGATACACATGCGCGAAGAAAAAGGGCTGGTCAGAGACCCGATGCTGGATGCAGCTCATCAAAATCTTGAGGAATTAAGAGATAAGCTCCAGCAGGCGCAGGAAAAATTATTTTCTTTTGGACTTTACATCACCATTTACGCCGACACTCTTGAAGAGCTGGACCGCGAGGAGTCGGAGATAAGGTCAATGCTTGAATCAAAACTGATTTACGCCAAACCGGCCTTGTTTCAGCAAAGCGACGGGCTGCTTACCGTGTTCCCTCTCGGATATGACAAGATAGGCATAAACTCCAAGCTTAATTCTTCTCCAATTTCAAGCCTGTTTCCATTCGTATCGTTTGATTTAACCTCAAATAAAGGAATCCTTTACGGAGTCAACCGGCACAACAACAGTCTGGTTCTTTTTGACCGCTTTAGTTTGGAAAATTATAACTCGGTAATTTTTGCCAAGTCCGGCGCCGGAAAAAGCTACGCCACGAAATTGGAAGTGGTGCGTTCGCTTATGTTTGATACCGACGTTATAGTCATTGACCCCGAGCGCGAATACGAATACTTGGCCGAAGCGGTTGACGGCCGGTATTTCAGCATTTCGCTTTCTTCCCCGCATCACATCAACCCGTTTGACCTGCCCAAACCCAGAGAAGATGAAGATCCGGCCGATGTTTTGCGTTCAAATATCATCAATCTGGTCGGGCTTTTCAGGATAATGCTCGGCGGGCTCACTCCCGAAGAAGACGCGGTGCTTGACCGGGCGATAACCGAAACCTACGCCTCGCGCGACATAACGCCCGATTCAGATTTTTCTTCCAAAATTCCGCCGATACTCTCCGACCTTGAATTGGTTTTGGCCAACATGGAGGGGGGCGAGGGACTCGCGCAAAAAATGCGCAAATACACCCAGGGCACGTGGGCCGGATTCATAAACCAGCCGACCAATGTTGATATCAATAAAAAAATGGTCGTTTTTTCGGTAAGAGACATGGAAGACGAACTAAGGCCGGTCGCGATGTATTTGGTGGTCCACCACATTTGGAACGCGGTGCGCAAAACAATCAAAAAAAGAATTCTGGTCATTGACGAGGCCTGGTGGATTATGAAAGAAGAACAGGGCGCGTCATTTTTATTCAGCATAGCCAAGCGCGCGCGAAAATATTTCTTGGGGGTCGCGACCATAACCCAGGATGTCGGCGATTTTCTGCGCTCGCCTTACGGCATACCAATAATTACCAACTCTTCAATTCAGATACTTTTGAAGCAGTCGCCGGCAACGATTGACCTGGTGCAAAAAACCTTTAATCTCACCGACGAAGAAAAGTTTTTGATACTTGAATCCGACGTCGGCGAGGGACTGTTTTTCGCGGGGTTAAAACATGTCGCGATAAAAATAATAAGCTCGTATACCGAGGATCAGATAATAACTTCGGACCCGCATCAGCTGCTCGCGATTAAAAAAGCGAAGCAGGAAATTAATCCCGAAAATAAATAAAAATGGCCGAACAAAATCAAATTGAAAACGAGCGCGCTTTAAATCTTTTGGAATCGCGGAAAAACGGCGGCTCCGCGGAAAAAAACGCGCCCGCGGGCTCAAACGTGGGAAAGTCCGAATTCGGACTGATGGTTGGTTTTGCTTCGTTTTGCGATTTAATTAGCCAGATACCCGGAGTCGGCTTTATAATAGACGGTATGGCGTGGTTTACGATATTCGCGTGGACCCAGACCCGCGGACTGAAAAAACCTCAAATTTTTCATCTAAGCGGGGCGGGCGGATTCATCCCTTTTTTGCCGGCCTATACCGGAATGGTGGTGTTTTTATATTTTTACAATGATAACCCCCAATTCAGGGCGTTTTTCGGAGGAGAAACATGAAAAATAAATTTTTATCAATAATAATTTTTCTGGCTTTTCTGGCGGTCTTGCCCGTTTCGGCGCAAGTTGATTTTGGTTTGGACGTGAATAACTTTTTCATTGAACTGCGTCCAACCGACGCTCCGGGCCCGAATCAAAATATAACCGCGAGACTTTCAACAACTTCGTTTGATCTCAACGGGGCAAGAATAACCTGGACCCATAACGGGAGAGTTTTGGCCCAAGGAACAGGGGTGAGAGAGTATAACTTCACGACCGGCCCTCTTGGCTCAAGAGAAAGACTTGCTGTTTCGGCGACAGACACCAACGGATTGCGCCATGACACGGAATTGTCGTTTATCGTCTCCGACATTGCCATGCTGTGGCAAACCGACACTTCAATTCCTTATTGGTATAAAGGCAAGGCGCTGGCATCTCCAAAGTCGGCTGTGACCGTAAGCGCGTTTCCGGAGTTAATATCGGGCGGAAGAAAAATCCCCTCGTCGGGTTTGATTTTCCGATGGTCTTTAGATGATGATTTTAAACAATCGCAGTCGGGGACCGGAAAAGACACCTTCCGGTTCGGCGCCGGATTTTCTTCGGGTTTGGCGCATAGCGTAAGTCTTGAAGTTTCAAATATCGCAGGCGATATAACCGCCAAAAAATCGGTCGGTATAAATATTGGGGACCCAAAAGTTTTAATTTACGAATACGACCCGCTTTTGGGGACGAAAAACAATTCGGCTTTCGGCGGACAAAGAAGCGGTGTTATTTTTGCCGGGGAGGAAAAATCGTTCATGGCCCATCCGTTTTTCTTTTCGCGGCAAAACGGAGGAACGGAAAAACTTGAATACTTGTGGGGCGTTAACGGCCGCGACGCCGACCCCGGAGAGCCGTTTAATATATTGCGCCTGAAAACAACCTCGGACGCTCTGGGTCTGTCAACAATCGGGGTTCTTATAAAAAACACGGCGAACATATTACAAGAAGCAAGGCAAAGTTTTCAAATAGATGTTTTATAAAACACTTTACACATTATTAATAATTGTAATAGCGTTCGTTTTTGTCGTCGGACCGGTTTTGGTCTTTGCCGAAACTAGCGCAACGATAGGCGGACAACAACAGGAAAAGCCGCCGGAAATACCCGCATGGACTACTGCCAAGGGCGGTTTTATAACATTCCTGCAGTGGCTTTTTCCGGTGATGATTGCCGCAGCGGCGGTTGTCGCCACCCTTTCTATTATATTTGCCGGTTTTCAGTGGATGGCCGGAGCCATCTCGCCTCCGCAGGTGGAAGCAGCCAAAAACCGTATATCGGCCGCCGTTTTGGGTCTAGCCGTCGCTCTCGGCTCGTGGTTAATTTTGAATACAATAAATCCTGTTTTCACCAACCCAACAGCGCCGGTTGGATTTACGCTCCAATGCCCCGGCGGAGTATGCCCGAGCTGGACGGATGTTTTGTTTGGAGCGCCTGGCACCGTAGATTTGACACCTAAACCGCTAGGCGACCTTGGGGGCTCCGCTCAGAAATTCGTTGGATCTCCGGGTGGACAAGAACAAACAAATGCCGCAAACAATTTTGAAAACGTCGTGTGTCCCGGCAGGGGGCAAGAGGCTGTTAAAAATCCATCGGGATCAGGCGCTGTGTGTGTTGAACCAACAAATGGCAACACCAAACTAAGAGTAAAACAAATAAACTGCATCAACTCGTACCAGGCGATGGAGCTTAAAAAATTGGGAATAGTGCAGTCCGCCCCCGAACGGCTTCCTGCGGGATGCGAAAAAATATTAGATGAGTTTGTAGATATCCCATGAACAAACCACTTGCCATCGGACTTATAATCTTCTTCATACTCGTAATCGCCGGCGGGGCGGTTTGGCTTGCGGTAAGGCCGGAACAGGAAGTTGAAACAACGGAGCGCGGAGCGATTTTGAGATTTCCGTTCGGGCTATTCGGGGGCGGGGAGGAAGAGACGCCTACAATAACAACCCCGACAACGACGGAGCCAGAGGAAAAACCGGCTCTTTTGCTTCTTGACTCCGGACCGGTTGAAAGCTTTGCCATAACCAAAAACGGCGTAAGATACGTTTTAAAACAAGACGGTCACGTCTCCAACATCGGACCCAGAGGAGAGGAACAAACACGCGTATCTAACACCACCATCACCGGAATTTTTGATGCCGCATGGTCTTCAGATGCGTCAAAAACAATTCTCAAATATTTAGAAGGCGGAAACATAAGAACGGTATCGGCTGAATTCGTATCAACTTCAACCAGGGCGGTTGTCCTCCCGCAAAACATAATCTCATTTTCTTTCGCTCCAAACCAAGACCGTATCGCTTATCTTATTCCGACATCGGCCGGCGCCCGGCTTATTACTGCAAATACCGACAACACGAAACAAACCGAGCTCGCAAATCTGCCGTTTAAAGATTTTGATATATTCTGGCCGGAAAACAACTTCACATATTTCTTAAGCCGTCCTTCCGGCTCGGCCGGGGGCTTCCTTTTTAAATACGGCATTTCAAGCGGAGCTCTGGACAAAATCCTGGACAATTTAGCCGGACTGCAAATAAAGTTTTCGCCCGACGGACAAAAACTTGTTTATTCGGCATTTGACGCCCAATTTCAGCAGTCTCGCCTGTTTATTTACGATATTAAATCAAAAGAGGCGTCTAATCTGCAAACACCCGGACTTGCCGGTAAATGCTCTTTTTCGGCAAGCGGAAAAAACAAAATTTATTGCGGGCTTGACCGCAATCCCGCGCCGGCCGTCTATCCTGACGACTGGATGCAAGGCTCCGTATCAACGAATGACCTGTTTTGGGAAATTGACCTTGTAACCGGCCGCAGAGAACAGCTAACCGACCGCGGATTTGATATAAAACAGACGGAGTTATCCGAAGACGGCCGATTTATTTATTTCTTAGAAAAAAATAACGGCTCTTTATGGAGCCTGAAAATTAGCGATTAGTTTTTCGGATTTGATTTAAAGCGGCTTAATTACCACCCTTCTTTCCATGCCTTCGCCGGTGCTTTGGGTTGATATATCCGGATACTCGGTAAGAGTGGCATGCACTATCCTTCGTTCGTAAGAAGTCATCGGGCGCATTTCAACTTCTTTTTTAAAATAACGCACCCGCTGGGCCGACAAGCGAGCCAAATCTTTCAGCTCGTCCATTTTTTGTTTTTGATAATCGTTGACGTCAACGGAAAACATCAAATCGCCGGATTCGGAAGAAAATTCCCGTTCGGCCATTTTGCGCACGATGTGATTGAGCGCCTTAAGCCTCTCCCCGTCTTCGCCGATTAAAATTCCGCCGTCTCTGGTGTGAATGGTGAAGAAAAGGTTTTCCGGATATTCAATAAAATCCACCGAGCCGGAACAGCCCATCCGGTCAATAATGTTTTGAATCAGGGTTTGGATTTTCTTTGTTGTTTCCTCCGAAATCATAAATATTTTTTGCTTTTCTGCGCACAGCCCATTCGTGCACAATAGCAAAAAGGTTGAGCGTTGTCCAATATAGGGCCACCGCGGAGGGAAAACGGGTGGCGATAAAAAAAATGAAAATCGGCATGAAATAAGTCATCTGCCAGCCGAGCATTTTGCCGAAATCGGGCGCGTCTTTGGTGTGAGCCTGCTTTTGCGCGGCCTGCGGAATTTGGGCCAGTTTAATCTGCGCGAACTGCGACAGAGCCGCCAATGCCGCGAGAACAACGCTTCCCTGTCCGAGGTCAACTAACCCCAAAAACAAAGAGTTGGTGTGAGATGGGACCGAAATGAAGCCGTAGAGATACGACGGGTCAATTTGAACGCTCGCTCGAAAAACAAGATAGAGCGCTATCAAAATCGGGAGCTGAAAAAATAAAAGCAAAAAACCGGAAAACGGGTTTATGCCGTGGGCCTTGTAAAGTTCCATGGTGCGCCTGGCTTGTTCTTCGCGGTCTTTGAAATCGTTTTTTATTTTTTTAATTTCCGGCTCGATTTCTTTCATTTTATTCTGTGTTTTTATCGAGCGGTGGGTGAGCGGAAAAATCGCGAGTCTGACCGCAATCGTAAGAATTATGACCGCGAGCCCCAAGTCGTTTGACGGCAGGACGTCAGTCAAAAACGCCAGAGCGTTTAAAAGCGGCCGGTAAAAAATCTCGTTAAAAAGAAAAGAAAACCAGGACATTTTTATTTTATATTTTAATCGCGATTCGCGGTTTTAAACGCCTTCCTTAAGCCTTCTTCCAGTTCGGCAAAACCAAGACGGACCGCTTCCGGGCGCGTATAAACGACTATGTCAAAACATTCGTCGTAACCGGAAATAATTTTTTTTATCGCTTCGCTTATTTGACGGCGCAGTTTATTTCTCGCCACCGCGCGTTTATCCGTTTTTTTAGAAACAATTACCGCCGTTTTACAAACCCCGGGCGCGGATTTTTTAAGATATACGACAAAGCCATTGCCGGCAAATCTGTTTCCGCGGCTAACCACCGCGTTTATCGCCTCACCGGAACTCAGGCGATTTTTCCGCGCGAATGCCATTATCAGACTGTGAGCTTCTTCCGGCCTTTTCTCCTTCGGTTTTTTAAAACCCGCCGCCCTCCGGCGGACCTTGACCGTTTGAGAAATCCGTGGACTCTTTTCCTTTTCCGTCGTTTTGGCTGATAGGTTCTTTTTGGCATGTTAAATTATAAATCTTTATGAATAATAAGGCTTAATTGCTATGGATTGCGCGCATGGCACGCAGCCTTCGCGCCAATTTATTAAAAAAAACAAAAAAAAAATACTTGAACAATATTCACAGCGCGTCCACAGCTTATTAACATTAGTATTAAGGTTTAGTAAAAATTACGGTGTTCGCAAACTGAAAGCATCGGGGATATAATATGACTATTGTTTTTAAAAAGTTTTCTTAAAATAAATTTAATTTCATGACCAACGAAGAGCTTTGGAGGGAAATCCTCGGTGAATTGGAATTGACGGTTTCAAAAGCCAATTTCGCGACATGGTTTCAAAATACTTTCATTGCCGACCAGTCAGAAGGAAAAATAACCGTAGGAACGCCCTCGGCTTTCGTCAAAGAATGGCTTGAAGATAAATATCAAAAAAATATCCTAAGATTCCTGCGTCTGCGCTCTCCCGAGGTGCGCTCGGTGGAATTTAGAATAGCGTCAAAAGAAGCTCCCCAGAACAAAAAAACGGCCGAAACCCGGCCGGCGGAGGAACAAATGGATTTCCGCGAAATATACACCGACCGCGAAACCAATCTCAATCCCCGCTATACCTTTGATAATTTTATTGTCGGCGTATTCAACGAACTGGCGCATGCTTCGGCTTTGTCGGTGATAAATAATCTCGGAACTCTCTATAATCCGCTTTTTATCTACGGCGGCGTTGGGCTGGGCAAAACCCACCTTATGCAGGCGATAGGGAATAAAATAAAATCCGGCCGGCCGGACAAAAAAGTCTTCTATTTAAGCGCCGAGAGGTTCGCCAATGAGCTGGTGTCGGCCATCAGAAACAACGAAACCGGATTTTTTAAAGATAAATACCGATCCTACGATGTTATGATCCTTGACGACATCCAATTCATATCAAGCCGCGGAGCATCCACTCAGGAAGAAATCTTCCACACTTTCAACACGATGTATCAGGCAAACAAGCAGATAATATTTTCTTCAGACCGGCCGCCGAAATCAATTTCCAACATAGAAGACCGGCTTAGGTCGCGTTTTGAGGGCGGAATGATAGCCGACATAGCCGAGCCTGACTATGAAACACGGCTGGCAATACTTCAGTCAAAAGCTGCCGAAAAACAGGAATACCGTCCGTCTCTTGAGGTATTGGAACACATAGCCGCGAGCGTTCAGTCCAACATAAGAGAGCTTGAGGGTTCGCTTAATTCCATAATAGCGAGATCAAAAATCAGAAAACGGCCGTTGGGATTGCCGGAGGTTAAAGAAATACTAATTAAAAACGAGAAACCGAAAAAGACTTTAAGCGCCCAGCAGATAATAAGGAAAATCGCCCAGTTTTACGAGATACCCGAAAAAAATCTTTTTGAAAAAACAAGAAGAAAAGAGGTGGTCAAACCAAGGCAAATAGCGATGTATCTTTTGCGTGAAGACTTTAACGGTTCTTTTCCTTATATCGGCAAGAAGTTCGGGGGACGCGACCACACGACAGCTATACACGCTTACGCTAAAATAACCGGCGATTTAAAAAAGGACGACCGATTAAAAGAGGAAATGAAAATAATCAGAAACCAATTATATGAAGAAGAAAAACAGTGATTAACTTTCGGAAATCCTGTGAAAAAAACCGTTTATGATTAAACCCGTTTGCGGCGAACAAAAATAATTAAGGTTTTTCTAACTTCTTATCCACAAAAAACCGGTAAATATTTTTAATAAAAACAGTTTAAAAATAGGGCTTAAAATGTTTTTTCCACCTATTCACACCGATAACTACTTCAACAATTTATTAAATTAAATAAAATTATTATATGGAGTTAGCCTGTGTTAAGAACCAAATCCAAAAAAGTTTTCAGCTGGCCGACAGATACACCAATCAAACGGATATAAATCCGGTTTTAAACGGGATATTTTTAAAAGCGGAAAAAAACAGCCTGCTTATAAGGTCAACCGACCTGTACAGCGGTTTTGAAACAAAAATACCGGCGCAGGTAAAAAAAGAAGGAGAGTCGGTTGTTCCGGCAAAACCGATTATTTCGGTTTTATCTTCAATAAACGACGAAAAAATAAATCTGGAGTCAAAAGACGGGAGTTTGTATCTTACGACAAAAAATACCTCGACAAATTTAAAAACATACAGTCACGAGGACTTTCCAAAATTGCCTAAAATAAAAAACGGGCAAAAAATAATTTTTTTTTTTTTTTTACTTTTTAAAAATTTAAAAAATGTTTTTTTCGCCGCGGCATCATCGGACATAAAACCCGAAATATCGTCTATTTTATTTTCAGCTGGAAACGCGAAAAGCAAACCTGATGGCGGACTGAAAATAGCCGCGACCGACTCCTTCCGCTTAGCCGAAAAATCTTTCGGAGCTAATTTTGAAAAAACAGGTTCTTTTCTTTTTCCGGCTAAATCCGCGGCCGGATTTATTAAAATTCTTGAGAATTTTGACGGCGAAGTCGAAGTCGGTTTTGACGAACATCATCTTTTTGCTTTCCACCCCTCTTTTTCGTATTTTACGAGGTTAATTGAGGGAAACTTTCCGGAGTATGAACAAATAATACCCTCGTCTTTTATAACCGAAGCCGCGGTTTCAAAAAAAGAACTTATTGAAAATCTTAAACTAGCCGGAGTATTTTCGGGGCGTCTTAAAGAAATAAAAATGCGCGTTCATCCGGGAGATAATTTGCTTGAAATAATGACCAGCGACGGCGAATTCGGCGAGAACAACAGCCAGATGCCGGCGCAAGTCACCGGTGAAAATCTGGAGATATCTTTTAACCAGAGATATCTGCTGGAGGGGCTTGAACAGGTAAGTTCGGACGGCGTTATCCTGCGCTTTTCGGGACCGAACCGTCCGCTTCTCATCCAAAACCCAAGGGACGTTTCTTATTTGTATCTGGTAATGCCGATGAAAAATTCGTAATTTTTAGCGATGTCTTTTAAACGGATTTTTGAGTTTTTAAATAAATTCGAAAACATAAAAAACCACGGCAATAACGTGGAAATGAAGGTAGCTGAATGGTGTTTAAAAAAAACCGGCCTGTCTTTAAAAGACATAAACGTGAAGGTCCGGCGTCCCAATATCATTATTTCAACCAAAAACGCTTCGGCTAAAACCGCTATTTTTACCGCGCAAAATTCTCTTTTTGAAGAATTAAAAAACAAATTCGGCTCAAGCGCGCCGGATAAAATTATTTTTAAATAAATTATTTTAAGCCGATTTCTTTTTCCAAAGAAGAGCTGTTGCCGACCGCGTCGTAAATATTTACCACCAGTTTTTCCCGCACGTTAAGGTCTTTTATTTTCGACAGGTCAATTGAAAAGAAATACGGCGGATTTTTAACCGATCCCAAAAATCTGTTTCCGAAAATAACATCCATCTGGCTTACGCCGAACCGGGCCGAGGCGGATACGGAAAACGGAATTAATCCCGAATACGAAGTTTCATCCGGAGGCGGAACCAGAAAAGAAATTTTAGGCGCGTATTCCGGAAGATGAATATCGTCCAGTTTCAAAGGAATGTCTTTTTCATCCTCTTCCGGCATATTTTTGGATTGCGCCCAGAGCTTCACCGGATATTCCCACAAAGAAAATTGCGAGTCTGCCGACGGGTTGTCCGGAATCGGGCCGTCGGGGTTGTTTTTATCAAGCCAGTAAAGAATAGAGTGTATTTGAACCAAAGGTTTTTCTTCCCGGTATTGCTGGGGGGTGTAAATGGTCGCCAATTTTCCCGATATTTTATCAACAGAGTAAGTCTTGCTTCCTCTCCATTCGCTTTTAAGGACCGCTTTTCGCGCCAAACTTGCCGAAGGTGGCGCGAATTCTTTTTTTTCAAGCGTTTTCGACGCCTCCTGGAAAAAGGCGTTCCAAAGGGGCGCGGCGATGAATCCGGCAACGCTTTTGACCATTTCCGAGTTGTCGTTGTTTCCGAACCACACGCCCCAGGCCAGATTCGGCGTATAGCCGACGACCCAGGCGTCTCTTGAGTCGTTGGTTGTTCCTGTTTTTGCCGCCACGTCCCAGCCCGGAAAATAAAGAGGCGAACTCAAACCGAAACCCGGAGCCCTCGCGTCGTTATCCGAGAGGACGTCGTTTATAAGGCGCGCCGTTTGAGCGTCCAAGACCTCTTCGGGACCGGGACGGAATTCCTCAAGGACTCTTCCTTTTGAGTCTTCCACCCGAAGTACCGCGGTTAGAGGGTTTCTTACTCCTTCGTTTGCGAATACCGAGTAGGCCCCGACCATTTCAAGCAATTTAACTTCTCCTCCGCCCAAAACAAGCGACAGTCCGTAGCGGTCGGAGTCGGCAAGGGTGGTTATGCCCATAGACTTGGCGGTTTTCAATGAATCGCCGACTCCGGCAAGATACAAAGTTTTTACCGCCGGAATATTTATTGACTGCGCCAGCGCCTCGCGCAAAGTTATGGGTCCGCGAAAAACGCCGTCATAATTTCTTGGATGGTAGCAGGAGTCTTTTTTTTCTTCGGATGATTTTTCTTCTTCCGCCAAAACTTTAGCCGCGTCCATGTCGCAGGAAGGGTTGAACTCGGTCGGAAGGTCAAAGACCGCGGTTTCCGGCGTGTAGCCCTTTTTAAAAGCGGTAGCGTAGACAAAAGGCTTGAAAGCCGAACCCGGCTGCCGGCCCAAAGCGTAAGCGGTTACGTTTACGTGCGGTTCAAATTTGCAGTTAAGCCCCGGAGCGCATCCTTCGGGCTCCGGGTCCGAAAACCAGTCTTTTGATCCGACCATCACCAGTATCTGGCCGTTTGACGGGTCGGTTGCGACCAGCCCCGCGTTATAAACGTCAAATTTTTCTTCCTCATCTTCAACGAATTTTTTTGTCAGCTCCTCGGCTTTCTGCTGTAAGTTCCAGTCAAGCGAGGTAATGACTTTAAGTCCGCCCGATTCCACGGCGTCTTCTCCGTATTTTTCGGTGAGATAGTCCCGGACATAAAATATAAAATGAGGGGCTTTAAGAGTTTCGTTGCCTCTGGGGACAAATTCAACCGTTTCGGCCATGGCTGTATTCATCTCCTCTTCATTTATAAAATTCAAATCAAACATTCTTTTTAAGACCAGATTTTTTCTTTCGTCCAACTCTTTCTTGTGCGATCCGTAAGGAGAATAAAATGTCGGAGCATTGGGTAAAGAAACCAAATAAGCCGATTCGGCCAGCGTTACATCCTTTAATTTTTTACCAAAAAACGTTTCGGCGGCAGCCGCAATGCCGTAGGCCGATGAACCGTAGGGTATTTCGTTTAGATAAAATCCCAAAATTTGGTCTTTTGCAAACACCCGCTCAACTTTAAGCGCCAGCACCAGCTCTTTCAGTTTGCGGCTGATTGTTTTTTCATCGGTCAAAAGAGCTTTTTTGACCAATTGCTGGGTTATGGTTGAACCCCCCTGCAGGGCTCCGCCGTAAACCGCGTTCACAAAAGCCGCGCGCGCGATTGCAAGCGGTCTTACGCCGCGGTGGTTATAAAAATTAGAGTCCTCCATCGCCACGGTCGCGTTTCTGACACTTGGCGGTATTTCGGCAAGGTCCACGACCGTCCTGCGGATGTCGTTATGTATGTCGTAGAGAAGAACGTTTTCGGAGCGGTCGTAGATTTTGGTTGATTGTATCACTTTGCGGGAGTCGAAAGATTCAAAGTCCGGTATATCAAGCGTGAGCGCCCAAACCGAAAACGCGCCGACAAGAAATACCAAAACAAGCCCGTATATCAAACGCCTTTTTGCCTTTTTTGAGAGTTTAGTTTCCCTTGCCATTTAGCGTTTATATTATCTTATTTTTGCGAGTTTTTCAACACCGGCCATATAAAACCCACCCAAATACCGATATTTAACCAAAACAAACGGCCAAATCAGTGATTTAGCTGTTTGTTTAGTTTTCCCCATGTTGTAAAAACGGGTTAGATTTCCCGCTTTTTTAGAGTCATAATTAAGTTATGAAGAAGAAGCAGTTTGGCCAATTTTTTACTAGGGAAGCCGACCACATTTTTAGTGGATTAGAAAAATACATAAAGGGCAAAAAAGCAACAGACCCATTTGCTGGTGCTGGCGACTTATTAAATTGGGCCAAGAAAAATGGTGCAAATAAAATCGTTGGCTATGATGTTGATCCAACGTACGCCAACTCTAAAAAAATAGTTTTGAATGATTCACTTTTGGCTCCAAAAAAATATTCTTTCGTGATTACGAATCCTCCGTACCTGAATATAAATAAAGCCGACAAGATTACGAAAGAGCGTTATTTCAATAATTTTGAATATGAAGATTTATACCAGATTTCTTTGGCGTCAATCATGGATAGCGACGAGGGCATTGTTATTGTGCCCATTAACTTCTTATCTGCTGAAAATTCAAGAAAAATACGAGACAGATTTTTCGGCAAGTTCAGAATAGTTGAAATGAATTATTTTAAAAACCAGGTCTTTTCGGACACGACCTATAATGTAATAGCGTTTTATTATAAGAAAAAAAGAAACACCCTTGACGATTCTTTTATTATTAACTGCCGTATTTTTCCCGACAGGCAGAAGATTAAAATAAAACTGGAACAGAAATTTCATTGGACCATTGGCGGAAACGATTTAATCCAAATTGAAAAACAAAGAAACACCCTGGGTATTCACAGACTAGTTGAAAACGACTTAGAATCAGGGAGTTGTATTATAAAAGCCGCCCACAACCACATCAAAACCGTTAGGGAATATAGGGTTTCGGGCCCACTGCGCGATTCCATTAAAGAGAACCTGATTTTGCTTAGGGCTATTGACAGCGGGACACCCGAGGGTAAAATCCGCCTCGAAAATATAAAAAAATACGGCGTTGACTGTTTGGTCAGCAAAGAAAGCTCCAGAAATATGATATATTTATTGTTTGAAAAGAGATTGTCCCTGGATGAGCAAGAAAAAATAATCGAGACTTTTAACGAGGAAATCGGCAAACTACGAAAAGATTATTTCTCGCTTTTTTTGACGAATTTCAGAGATAATGACAGAAAAAGGATTTCATTTGACTTTGTCTACAAATTTATTAATTATTTGTATTTCAGTAAGATAAATTATGACGCAGAAAGGCAAATCAGCTTATTACCAATGAGACAATATGAACAAGTGGGTTAAAAAAAGTATTAAGCTGGCAAGTGGACGCGGCTATTTGGACAAACTTTCAAAAGTTTATCCGGTTTCGGTAAACGTTGCGCGCAAGTTAAGCGTTGCGGAACAAAAAAGGATTAAGACCGCTTTTTCAAAAAGAGATGGCAAATTACTAATTACAACTTTGTTGGATTTTAAACGCTTTCCTGTGGACGACCCGTACATCGGTTTTTTGCGCAGAGATAAGTCGGCCATTGATCGCAATCCTAAAACCGTTAAACGTATAAGCAACCACTTATTTAAAATAGGGATTGAGGGAATTATAAGCGGAATTCAGCGGCCGAAATCTTCTTCCAGGCAATTTGGGCAATATTTTAGAAATTATCTCAATGGACTGGGATACCCGGTGCTTACCGACGCGAATTTTATAAAAGCGAAGGGCGTTGCGGTTTTAGCCGGTGGCGACGCTTCTCTTAAGAAATTCGCAAAAACACATCTGGGTTATCGCGAGAAAAAAGGGTTGGACCTGGTTTTTAAAAAGGGCGATAAATTTTTTATTGGCGAGGCAAAGTTTATAAGCGCAAGCGGCGGAACGCAGGACAAAAGTTTTCGTGAAACGATGGGGTTTATTAAAAATAGAAGTGCGGGGGCGCAACACATAGCAGTTCTTGACGGTGTAGTTTGGGCAGCTTCAAATAATGTGCGCGGCAAGAATCTCTATGACGATGTCCGGAAGCTCTCGGAGGGGAAACTGGTAATGAGCGCGTTATTGTTGAAAAAGTTTATTAAAAAGATCTAGCCTCGGATTTATCTAAAAACCGATCAAATCACCGATTGGCCTGTTTGTGTGCCCTCCACCCATTGTTTTTAATAGATTTTAGCGTTATTATTTTTTATAAATAGAATTACTTATGATCGAGATTGCGTCCTATTTCACAAGTATTTTTATAGAACACCAGAGGTTGTTCTGGTCCTTTATTATTGGTGCCACCGGATCCGCCGCATATTTTACCGCTCTGTACTTTAAATTTGTCGGATACACCGATGCTCATCGCAATATTATAATTGAACCGTTCCGCAAGACCAATGATTACTTTTTCAATAGGATATCTGGGTGGAAGGTGCTCTGGTATTGTTGCGTTGGGGGCGCCATCTCTCTTATTTTTCAGATAAGCACTCCGCAATTGGTGGCTATACAGGGCTTTATACTGGGCGCGGCTTGGCCGAGCGTAGTTTCTCAATATTTATCAGGCAGAATGGGGAAACTATCAGACGAGGAGGCAGATGAAATAGGAATAAACGAGGTCCAAAGAGATTTGGGGGAACCTGCCAACAAAAACAAGAAAACGGATTCAGAAACGATTACAAGATTAGAGAATATGCGAAAAAAAGATGATATTTAAAGAATTATTAAAAAAACCCGCAGCGTTGATATCAGAAAACAATATCGTAAAAGATATAGTTATTGATAACGATAATGCGAGTATAATACTTGACAGGCTCGGAGAAAAAAAAGAGGATTTCTCTGAATTTTTTATGGTTTATCTGGACGAAGATGGTCGTGTCAAGGCGGTTATGGCGGAGAAAGACGTGAGTTCTCTTTTGATTATTGTTGAAAAACTGCTCAAAAATAAGAAGTTAGACACCGAAAAAATAAAAGATATGAAATTGACAGAGTCGTTTCCATTAGACAAAAGAATTTTTGTTAAACGCAGTGACGAATTATTAAAAGTATTAGAAGTTTTTAGAAATAAGGACATTTCTACAGATGTTGTTATTATTGTGGACGAGTCAGATGCATATGCGGGGAAAATTAGGAGAAAAAGTCTATTAAAAAAGATCGATTCTTTATTAAATCAAAACAAATAAAACCCTCTTTCTTATTCTAAAAAAGAATATTATAAAAAACAAACCCATGGATAACCTTTTAATTTTTATTTTTGGCGCGATTGTCGGCGGGGTTGCGGTTTGGGTGTGGATGAAAAATGAAAAAGCAGAGTCGGAAGCAGAAAACAAAATTGGCGGAATTTTGGGGGTGAATGTCCGGAGGCAAAGCGAAAAGGAGCAAAATAAGGAAAAAATTTTGGGAATGTTCGCGGCGAAAAAGGATATAACAAACGACGATGTTGAAAATTCTCTTGGTGTCTCTGACGCCACGGCCACAAACTATTTAAATGAACTAGAACAGGAGGGCAAAATTGAACAAGTCGGCCAAACCGGCCGAGGCGTATTTTATCGGCCAAATCGCTGATTTAGCCGTTTTGGGAGTCTATCCACAGGCAGAAAATTTAATGCTATCCTTTAAAAATGGCGGATTTTTTAAGTGATAAATTAAACGAAAAAATATCGCGGCTTTCGGAGGAAATAATAACCAAAGGCGAGCTTCTAAGCCGGCTGAAATCGGGCAAAAAACTGCGGATAAAATACGGGGTTGATGTTACCTCGCCCTTTTTGCATCTGGGGCACGCGGTTAATTTGTGGCTTATGCGCGCTTTTCAGGAAGAGGGACACAAGGTTGTTTTTCTTGTGGGCGACTTTACGACCAAGATAGGCGATCCGACGGGAAGGGACGAGGCGCGTAAAAAAATTTCGGACGCCGACATAAAAAAAGGAGCGAAAGAATTCATAAAACAGGTTTCTAAAATTCTTTTGACCGGCAAGAAGGTTTTTGAAATACGCAAAAACTCCGAGTGGTATTCAAAAATGAGCGCGAAAGAACTCACCGAACTTTTGTCTCTTTTCACCAACGCCCAGCTGATTAAGCGCGACATGTTTCAGGAAAGAATAAAAAAAGACATTGAAATTTACGAGCACGAGCTGATATATCCCATTTTGCAGGGCTACGATTCGGTAATGCTCAAATCCGACCTGACGGTCATCGGTTCGGACCAGCTTTTTAACGAGATGAGAGGCAGGGACTTGCAGGAAAAATTCGGGCAAGAGCGGCAGGTCATTATTACCACCAAAATCACCCCGGGGATACGCGGAGGAGAAAAACAGTCAAAAAGTTTGGGGAATTACATCGGCCTTTCCGACTTCGCCCGCGAAAAGTTCGGCAAAATCATGAGCATGCCCGATGGCCTGATAGTTAAATATTTTGAGGTTTATAGCGACGTCGCGCTTTCTCGGATAAAAGAAATTGAGCGAGGAATTTCTAAAAAAACATTAAACCCGAAAGATGCCAAAATGGAATTGGCCGAAGCCATAGTTTTAAAATACCACGGCAAAAAAGAAGCCGATGAAGCCAAAAGTTTTTTTGTGAGCACTTTCCAGAGAAAAGAATTGCCTGAAGGAATCGGAGTTTTTACCGCCGAAAAAGGAAGTGCCGTAAAAAACATTCTTGTCGCGTCCAAAATGGCTCCGTCCAATTCGGAAGCGGTCCGCCTTATTAAAGCCGGAGCCGTTGAATTTGACGGAGAACGTATTGGAGATATTCACGAAAAAATATTAAAAGACGGGGTCTTGCGCGCGGGAAAAAAACGCTTTGTGAAAATTAAAATAAAATAACCAAAACCCGCCGAAGAGGCGGGTTTTGGTTATTTTCTATTCTTCTTCCGGTTCTTCCTCGTCGCCGGTCATCTCTTTGGGCATTTCCTCATCTGCTTCGTCTTCTTCCGTGTCTTCGGCGCGAAGATATGAATTATCGTCTTGGTAAAGCATGTTTATTTAGCTTCTTTATAAAAGCCTTACGACCGTCCCGCCGTTTTATCAAAAGGGCAGGGCTGGATTTATTTTTATCAAGAGCGCCGTTGTTTGTAAAGTGGGCGCAAAGACGGGGTGTGGATAAACCCTACAACCTGCCCGAAGCGGTGAATGCTATGGCGATTGCGTCCAAAGCGTCGTCGTTTAAAGAATCATCCGTCTTAAAAAGGAGTTTTACCATTTTGGCCACCTGTTTTTTATCCGCTCGTCCGTATCCGCAGACGGCAAGTTTAATCTCGGGCGGGGTAAATTCGTATAAGAGCGCGTTTCCGGCAAGGTATAAAAGTATACCGCGGATTTCAGCTACGCGTGTGGCTGTTTTTTGATTCGTGTTTATGAATAGTTTTTCCAGAGCCAAAACATCCGGTTGGTGGGCGTCCATGAGTTTCTTAAAGTGGCCGGCCGCAGACCGGAGCCGTTCTTCATACGGAGTTTCTTTTGACGTTTCAAAACACCCGGCTTCTATAAGTTTTCCCGAGTCCAAAACCGCGTACCCCATCCGGCCATATCCCGGGTCAATTCCGAGTATTTTTTTACTCATTATTTTATTTTGACACGTTGAGATCGCAAACGCATTACTTGACAAAACAGATGACAGGATGTGTAATGCAACAATAGTTCTTAAAAGTTTTTACAGGCGGCCATAGCCAAAAGATCTCAAGATTTGAGGTTTTCTGGCTATGGCTGTCGTTGGGACGGCCAAAGCATGACGCCGCATTTCGCGGCCCTCTGCCTAACAGGCGGAGGAAAAATTCCGGCTATCAGCCGGAAGGAGGAAATGTGATGAAGTACGACGTGTATGTGGGCAAAGTCAGTGTCGAGGCGGTGTTCAACAGGTTGGGTGGCGAAGAGGGCGCCGAAAAACTTCTGCGGGGCGAGTTGGACCTTGTCGTCGTGGATCCGTTCCACGAAACGGGAGAGCTGACCATCCAGATTCCGGCTCTTCGGAGGCCCACTCTGGCAGAACTCCAGGCCAAGTACTCCTGGGTGCGCCAGCTTGAGCGGGACGATTCGCCGGAAGGGCTCGTGACGATTC
>CAYPMM010000008.1:0-32447 GCA_964412115.1 uncultured Candidatus Saccharibacteria bacterium
GATACGGCATGGTCAATAAATTTTATAATTGTTTCCACCGAATCTTGGCTTTTTTTTTTTTTTTTATGTTCTAAAAGATTATGTAGATTACTGCCGTCAGAGCTAGACCAGACTGTTTTATGGCTAAGCGCTTCTTCAAAAAATTTATGGTCTTCGTTGCCGTAAAGGCCCACGTAAACACCGAGACGCAAGTAAGTCTCATGTCCGTCGTTTGCGTCAAGAGTTTTTCGTATTTTGTCGGTAAAAAAATTTTTAAATTCCTCCCCGCCGAGTTTCATCTTAAGCCAGGTCTTCCTTGCTTCCAACATAGTCTCTTTGCCTAATAAATTGTATTTATTCCACTGGTTAGTGAAACTTTTCCTGTTAACCTGATCTTGAAAATTCAGATATTTTCCGGAAATGCTTTCTACAATAGACTCAAAATGTTTCTCCTTTTCCGAAGATAATTTCTGTTCTTTTTCCGTCGTTTCCGTTTTTTCCACCGGCTCCGCAAACTCTATTTTTATTTTCTCTTGCATCTTGGTTATAATTATACTGATTTTTTCGGCATTTTCAAGTCGTCATTTTCAAGCCGTCAACTCCCAGCAATTGTCATTTTCTTCCATATGGAAGAAAATGACAATTGCTGTAACTCACATTTTTTCCCACGGAAAAACTATCCATTGGCCTTTTTTCTCACGGAGCCAGATGTGGGGTTCAAAACGGCTTTCGCGGTGGTAAAAAATAGTGGCAATAGTATGGCCTTTTTTAAAAAACGGCTCAAGAGTTTTTCCGGAATCCGCGATGTCATCCACGATCAAAGTTTTTTTATTCCGTGGTTTTTCCAGGAACGGCAAATTTAAAGAATGCGAAAGACAAACGGCCAGAGGTAGCCCTCCCCTCGCCGGCCCCCAAATGCCATCAAATTTTTTTCGTTTAAGTTCCGACGTTAATTTCCCAACGTCGGTCTCAAAATCAGCCCAATCGTAATAATATTTTTTATCTCCCATGGTTTTAAAATATCAAAATTCGGCCAAACAAAAAAGGCGCACGTTTTGCGCCTAAATTTCTATAACAACCTCAAGAAGGTTTTCCGCATCAAGACGGCGAATACGTTGCGCGAATAATTCCGTGATGTCTTTAGGAATAACCAGTGAAGATAAAACAATTTCGTTGTTATTTATTCTTATTCTACCGCCTAAAGATTGAAACCTGCTAAATTCGCGCTGCAGAGACGGATGATTGATTAGGTCCTCAAAATTACTCACACCCCTCTCCTTTTCTTCGCCCAACCACACGCCAAAAATCTAAAACCAATATAAAAAACAAAAACCTGTTTGTAAAGTTAAATTGCATAAAAAGTTTTGCGGGCTTGCCCGCCGAAGCTTTAGCGAAGGCGGGGGTGCAAGGAATCGAACCCTGGTCTCTTCTTTTGGAGAGAAGCGGTCTACCACTGACCTACACCCCCTAACACACAAATCTAAGCCGTTATTTTGGCTTCCTTATGCAAAGTATGTTTTTTACACCATTTGCAAAACTTTTTGAGCTCGATTTTTCGCTCAACTTTTTTCTTGTTTTTGGTATTGTAATAGTTCCCCCGCTTGCAGACGGAACATTTGAATTTAAACAGATTTGGCTGCGGCATAATGTTTTATCTTAAAATAAAATTGGAACAAAAACAAGCCTTGAGCCAACGGCCGGATTTGAACCGGCGACCTACTCCTTACCATGGAGTTGCTCTACCAGCTGAGCTACGTTGGCGCACTTTAATTTATAGCAAATTATTTTGTGCATGGGGAGGGATTCGCCTACAACTCTCACCGCCTTCCGGCGGTTCGGTCGCAGGCCGCCCCTCGCGGCGCTCCTCGCCGGATGCTCGTCGCGCATCGCTGCGGTCTTCAAATCCCTCACGTGAGCCGAGCAGTCGGCTCACTCCCATGTCAGCAAAATAATTTTTGATATCGTGAAAATATCAAAAATTATTTTGTGCATGGGGAGGGATTCGAACCCCCGTAGCCCATAGGGCGCTTGGTTTACAGCCAAGTGCGATTGACCGCTCCGCCACCCATGCGTCAGTCGTTATCCTACCACACTCTTAACTCTTTTTGAAGTTTTTTTGGACGGTGTTATTCCGGCTTCAACCGTAATTTTGCCGTCTTTTTCGCCGATCATCAGTTTATCTCCGGCTTTAACCGAACCGGAAATCATCTTTTCGGCAATGGCATTTAAGATTTTTGACTGAATCAGCCGGCGCAACGGACGCGCGCCGAAATTCGGGTCATACCCTTCGCGCGCCAAATAATCCTTGGCCTTTTGGCTTAATTCAAAACCGATCCCCTTGTCGGCCAGACGCTCCCGCACTTCCCGCAGCTGAATATCAACGATTTTGGATATTTCTTCCCGTCCCAGAGGATTAAAAATAATTATCTCATCAAGCCGGTTTAAAAATTCCGGCCTGAATCTTTGCTCAAGCGACATCATAATTTTATCTTTCAACCCCTTTGGGCGATTTGCATCCCCGTCTCTGTCGTCGGCCGTCTCAAACCCCAGCCGGCCCAATTCCTTGGCAAATTCCGAACCGACATTTGAGGTCATTATCACAATCGTATTTTTGAAATTTACACGCCGGCCTTTGGCGTCGGTAAGCCGGCCGTTATCCAAAACCTGAAGAAGTATATGAAAAACTTCCGGATGCGCTTTTTCTATTTCGTCAAAAAGCACTACGGCGTAAGGGCGGTGGCGTATCAATTCGGAAAGCTGTCCGCCCTCCTCATAGCCGACATAGCCCGGCGGAGAACCTATTATTTTTGAAACGGCGTGCTTTTCCATATATTCGGACATGTCAACCCGAATTAAAGCTTTTTCGTCGTTGAACATGAATTCGGCAAGACGCCGCGCAAGCTCGGTTTTTCCCACACCGGTAGGCCCCAGAAACATAAAGGAACCAATCGGCCTCAAAGGGTCTCCTATGCCGGCGCGCGAACGCCTCACGGCATTTGAAATTTTAGAAAGAGCGTCATCCTGTCCGACGACTTTGCGTCCCAGTTCGGTTTCCATCCTTAATAATTTTTTTATTTCCGTTTCCAAAAGATTGGTTACAGGAATTCCGGTCCAGCGGGCCACAACTTGGGCTATGTCTTCGGGTTCAACTTTTTGTTTCAGGACGCTTCGCGAAGACTGAAGTTTTTGCAGACGCTCTTCTTCGGCCTTAAGCTGTTTTTCTATTTCTGGAACCCGGCCATAGCGTATCTCGGCCACCTTGGACAAATCGGCCGCGCGTTCCGCCGATTCCGCTTCCTGGCGCAAAATATCAAGGTCTTTTTTCAGGCGCCCCATGTTCGCGATGGTTTCTTTTTCATTCTTCCACTTTAATTCAAGGCCCGAGGTCTTTTCACGAAGATCGTCTATGTCTTTCTGTAATTTTTTAATTTTTAATTTGCCTGACGCCGTATCTTCTTTTTTCAGGGCTTCTTTTTCAATTTCCATTTTTGTGATTCCGTTTCTGGTTTTTTCCAGCTCTCCGGGCATGCTGTCCAAGTCCAGCCGCAGGGCCGAGGCGGCCTCGTCTATCAAATCAACGGCTTTATCCGGAAGAAATCTGTCGGTAATGTAACGGCTGGAGAGCTGGACGGCTGACTGCAAAGCCGAATCGGTGATATGAACGCCGTGGTGGATTTCATATCGTTCTTTAATTCCGCGTAAAATCGCGACCGCGTCGTCAAGCGACGGCTCTTCCACGTAAACCGGCTGGAACCGGCGGGTAAGCGCCGGATCGCGCTCAATGTATTTTTGATATTCTTTAAGAGTCGTGGCTCCTATGGCGCGCAGCTCTCCGCGGGCCAGGGCGGGTTTGAGCATGTTTGAAGCGTCAATGGCGCCTTCGGCCGCGCCTGCGCCCACGATCGTATGCAGTTCGTCTATAAAAAGAATTATTTTCCCGTCCGCTTTTTCAATCTCGCGCATAACCGCTTTGAGCCTCTCTTCAAATTCGCCTCTGTATTTTGTTCCGGCAACAAGCGAAGCCAAGTCCAAAGCAATCAGTTCTTTGTTTTTCAATGCGTCGGGAATGTCGCCTGAAACAATTTTACGGGCAAGGCCCTCAACGACGGCTGTTTTTCCCACACCCGCCTCTCCAATCAGCACCGGATTATTTTTCGTCCGGCGGGATAAAATCTGCATAATGCGCCTTATTTCGTCGTCTCTTCCGATCACCGGATCAAGCTTGTCCGCGCGAGCGAGCTTGGTCAGGTTCCGCCCGTACCGTTCAAGAACTTTCATTTTGGTTTCGGGCTCAAGGTCGGTAACGCGCCCCGAACCGCGCAAATCTTCAAGCGCGCGTTTTACCGCTTCGCGGTGAATATGGTTGGCCATTAAAATGTTCTGGGCCTTGGAAGCTACGTCAAAAAGAGCCAGAAACAAATGTTCGGTTGATATGAATTCGTCTTTCATTGACTGGGCCAAACGATAAGCCGTATCCAAAATCCTGCCGAATTCCTGGCTCAAAAACATCTGGGCCGACGGCATCAAAACATTGGATCTAAGTTTGGAATCCAGGGCAGACATGACCGAATCCAAAAGGTCGTTCGGGTCCGTATCCATTTTGTCGAAAAGTGAAATGACTATTCCCTCTTCCTGCAGCACCAAAGCCGCCAGCAAATGCATGGCATCCACCTGATTTTGTCCGCGCTCAATAGCCAACTCGTGAGCTCGGCGAATCGCTTCCTGCGCTTTAATGGTAAAATTTCCAAATGGGGGCATGTGCCAAAAATTAAGGAGTGTTAACGACTATAATTTTTGAGCACCCCGCATAAATTTTGCTGTGCTCTGCCCCGCAGAGTGCGGGCGGCGAATAGCCGCGTCCCGTTATGCGCGAAGCGCTCTGCCGTAATAATTTATAATATCTTGTCATTTTCATATTTAATATTTTAATTCTCGCAAAATTTGCGCGGGGTGACTACCTATAAATTAATTGGCCTTTCGGCAAGTTCGGCTTCAATGTTAATTTCCTTGCCGTCACGCAGAACTTTTAATCCGACTTTATCGCCGACTCTTTTTTGATTTATAAGTTTGGCTAAATTGCCGTCTTTATTTATTCTAACACCTCCGAACTCCAATACGATATCGCCGTCTTTAAGGCCCGCTTTTTGGGCCGGAGAGCCGTTTATTATCGCCGGCTGTCCCTGGCCCGAAATCAAAAGCGCGCCGTAATCCACCGGCAATTTTTTCTCCTCCTTAATTTTTGGCGTAACCGTAATGTAGTTAACCCCGAGATACGCGTAGCTTATTTTCCCGAAATCGCGCGTGTCCGATACCGCTTTTTTTATGGAATTTATCGGAAGGGCAAAACCCACGCTTTGGGCATCGGTTGCAACCGCCGTATTTATGCCGATTGCCCGTCCGGCCAAATCAAGCAATGGCCCTCCGGAATTGCCCGGATTTATGGCCGCATCAGTTTGTATCACCTCTTGTAAAACTTCGGGACCCGAAGCCGAGCCGGAGGCAACCACGGTCCGGCTAAGCCCCGCGATAACGCCCACCGAAACGGTGTTTTGAAACTCGCCCAGCGCGTTGCCTATGGCCACAACGGTCTGTCCCACTCTTAATTTATCCGAATCCCCGAGTGAAACGAATGAAAACGAACCGCCATCCACTTTTAAAACAGCGACGTCCTGCGCCGGGTCACGCGCCAAAACTTTTGCCCCCATTTTTCTTCCGTCATTCATTAAAACAGTGTATTCGGCAGTACTATCCTCAACCACATGGCGGTTGGTTATAAGATAGCCGTCATCACTTACGAAAAATCCGGTGCCTGCGGAAACTTGCCGGCGCTCGGTGCCTTTCTGGCGATATTGCGGAACCAAAATTTGCGGCAAAGAATCGCCCAAAAACTGGCGGAAAAAATCATCGTTTTCAAACGGATTTATGAAATACTGTTCAATAACCGGAACGTCTTTGGAGGCAATGACGCTCACAACCGCGGGCAGCGTGTCGGCCACCAGTTTGGTTATGAGGTCTTCGGAAGTAATTATCAAAGCTCCGGCGTCAGGCGTCTTATCTTCGCCGATAATTACCTTCTCAATAACCCGATTAATGGTTTGGGTGACGGGCGACGGCGCCTGATTTACAAGAGTTACGCTGACAATGCCGGTTACAAGCGAAGTCACAAAACTCACCAATAAAACGAGCATGATTAATTGTGTTTTTGTAAGATTTTCCATCGATGTCTTGACTTTTTATTTGTTTATATATATAATGATAAGCGAAACTGGTCTTTGAGTCAAGGGTAAAAACAGTAATACCGCTAAAAACATAGGAGGCGGGCATGGCAGTCCAGAGAGACAGGGCGCCCATAAGTCTTATAGATGAGATAAAAGAACCGGTAAGCATTGAGGACGAGCCGCTTGATTTTTATGAGGAGCCGACCGACCGGCACGTCGTTTGCGTCGTGCTCACTCCGGACCTCAAATACGCAGCATGGGTTTTCAATTTAGATTATCCGGCCGGAAAACCTAAAGGTTGGGGCATTGTTGGCGGTCGTTCGGAGAGCAAAAAAGAATCGGTTATCCAGGCCGCCAAAAGAGAAATTCGTGAGGAAACCGGGATACCGGAAGAGAAGATCGAAATTCTTGAGATGGTCCATCAGGGCTGGATTATAGACCCTCGAAAGAACACCGAGTATTTGCGGACAATTCTAATTTGCGTAACCAGAGACCGTGGCGATCCAAACACGAAAGCTCTAGCCGAAGACGGCACTCCGCAAACTCGCGAATTCAAATGGTTTCCGCTGGATAAACCTCCGAGCATTAAAGAACTGGGGGAAAACGTTTATTTTAAACACCTAAATACTATCACCCACCACGAAGTCATAAGAATTATCAGTAATCTTAAATTCAGCAAAAACTGGCCGGTGATTCAGGAAGCAAAAGAAGAATGGGACTTTAACTCCGTTGCCCGATAGTCCTAAACAAAATAAGGTGCCCCCATTCTCGCGGATGAGGGGCATTTTTTTATTCAAAATTAAATCTAGTGGAAGTTATGCCTCCTCAACCGAGACGACTTCCGAAATTTTGGATTTCAAAATCCGTTCAATGCCCGCCTTAAGCGTAACAATGCTCAAAGGGCACCCTTGGCAGTTGCCTTTCATTTTTAATTTAACAATTCCGTTTTCAAAACCGACAAATTCCAAATCGCCCAGGTGCATCGCAAGCATCGGCCTCACTTCCCTGTCCAAAATTTCCCTTATTTTTGATTCCATATTCTACTTCAAGAACAACAACTCATTTTCTTATGACGGTGCTTCAAAACTTGAAAATTATGGTCGTTTTGTTCACGAAAAATAACGCTCCATCGTTCCTCCTTCGCCCCGCAGCTGCGGGGCTCAGGAATTTCCTACTCGCTATTTTCCGCTTCAAAACTCTTTAATTTTCAAAGTTTTTCCGCAAGTCAACGAAAATGAATTATTGTTCTTGGAAACTATACCCCAAACCTCCTCCCAACCTCTTCCCAATTAAGAACATTCCACCAATTTTCAACATACTCTGCTCTGCGGTTTTGGTATTTAAGATAGTACGCGTGCTCCCATACATCGAGACCGAGAAGCGAAGTTAAGCCCTGTGAAATCGGGCTGTCTTGGTTCGGAGTTGCCATAATTGAAAGTTTGCCGGCGCTATCTTTAACCACCCACGCCCATCCGCTCCCGAAAACGCCGACGGCAGAGGCCGCGAATTTTTCTTTAAAATCCGAAAATCTGCCGAATTCTTTATTTATAGCGTCGGCAATGGCGCCCTCGGGCTCCCTGCTTTTTCCGGCAAGCGCCGATTTTGAAGGCGAAGCCATTGATGTCCAGAAAAGTGAGTGGTTATAATGCCCATGATTGCGGACCGCCGTTCGAATATCTTCCGGAATGGCGTTTAAGTCTTTTAGCAGTTCCTCAACTGATTTTTCCTGCAAATCGGGATATTTTTCTAAAGCCGCGTTCAATTTATCAATATACGCCTGATGATGCTTGGAGTGATGTATTTCCATAGTTCTAGAGTCAATATACGGCTCAAGCGCCGAATAGTCGTATGGTAATTTTGGAAGTTCGTGTTTCATAAATTTAAAAATTATTTTTTAATTGGGAAAAATTTGTTTTCCTTCGCCATCAAACAAGATTATTGCCTTCGTCGGACAGGACTTGGCGGCATTTAGTATAGTTTCGGCGTCTGCCGCATTTTTGTCAACCACAAACGCTTTATTTTCGCCGTCCAGCGCGAAAACCCCGGGTGCTATGGCTACACAGCTTGCAGCGCCTATGCAAAGCTCTCGGTCAATTTCTATTTTTGCTATCTTCTTTTCAGCCATGCCTCAATTTTATATCCCGCCCCCTTCCAGAGCAAGTTTTATAATTTTATGAGCATTCTCGTGTTTTAAAAGCTCTGGGAATTTAAATCCTGGTGCAATAAAAAATCCCCCGCGCAAAGACAATGACACGAGGGAGATTCGGAGGACTAAGTTTCAAAAATCCTAGGACTAAAAAACACGGGTCCCCAGATACAAAGTTGCTACTTGCTAACGGCAGCAAAGCGCCAAAGCGCAATCCACGAGCGACCAAACCAGCACAGGTATAGCCTGCGCACGGAGTCACTCCCATAGAGGACCGGAACATTTCGGAAGTGGCACCGAGCCTGCAAGACAGAGCCAAGAGCGACGATCGGAAACTCGCGCTGGACTTCCGGATGTTGCTCGCCAAAAGCGAGATGCTCATGAAGCTCGGCCGGGCGATAGCCAATCCTATCGAGTTCGTGAACCGCTTCGTCTCCGTCCGCAAGCACCCTGTTGAAATGAATAAGCTTAACCACAACCTCAGTCGTTCCCTTCCGCTTAGTAGGAAAGTTTTTGGAGGTGATATCGGAGTTGAAGCAGTCATACTTCCCGGCCTCGACCATCTCTTCCACACTCTGGTTATAGTTGACTGTCACACGGAAAATATTCTTGGCCGTCCGGATAGACTTCATATTTGTGGCCCCTTGTAAATTAACCTGCCCCTTATCGCACTCAATGCGCGACCCTGAGCTGGCCTACTCTGCCTTAAAGTACAGCAAATTATTTTACTTCTGTCAAGTTTTAGATTTACGAAGAGGAAAGAGCATATTTTATTGCTTCAAATCCGAACAAAACGCATTTTTGGCGCGATGGCGAGGGTTTTCCCCCGACCATTTTGAAAATATCTTCGTCTTTTATTTTGGCAACCGCGCTTATGGATTTTCCTTATATAATTCAATTTGCAAAAGAAAAGCCCTCGGCGCGAATACTCTCGCGCCGAGGGTGAAACGAAGGACTAAAGGTTCCAAAAGGACCGTGAAGGTCCAAAGGACCTGATGAAGCTACTCGCGGACGCCGGCAAAGCGGTAGTCGCGAGAACAGCGATTGCTCGGAATGAGCCAGTCCCAGTGGAGCCCGCGGCCGACACCAGCGCGCAACAGGCCCAAAACGCAGCGGCAGCCACCGGCGCCAGGAACAGGCTTCTGCAGGTAAAAGACGATCGGGTGCCCCTCTACCGGCAGATGTTGGAATTGCTCGCCAAAGTGAACCGCGTGGTCCACATCCGGACGCCCAAGACCGAGGCGAACATACTCGGCCTCAACTTCGGCATCGCTCGGGTCGTGGTCAAGGTGCTCCATGTCAAAAATCTCAACCACAGCCCAGCGCTCGCGCCCTTTCTGAATGGCGCACCGCTCAACGATTGAGCCGTCGTACCCTGTGTAACCGCTTCCTTCCACGACCTCGGCAATGTCCCGCCTCCCGCCGATCTTCACGCGGAAGGTGTTGGAGATTTTGCCGAGAATTACGTCGATCTCGTCAAGCGCCCGGGCGTTGGCCGGCTGAACGAGCATGGAAACTTCACGGACGATATTCCCGCCCCGCTTTGCCGCCCGAACCGAAAGCTCGGTGGCCAGTGATTGGAAATGACCCGCAAACTGCACCAACTCGTTGTTCTTGGCCATGGATGGCCTCCTTTTGTTTTGCTCGCCCCTCATTCCGACCCAATGCCGGAACCACAGACGAGCTCTACTCTGTTTTGTAGTACAGCAAATTATTTTACTTCTGTCAAGTTTTAGATTTACGAAGAGGAAAGAGCATATTTTATTGCTTCAAATCCGAACAAAACGCATTTTTGGCGCGATGGCGAGGGTTTTCCCCCGACCATTTTGAAAATATCTTCGTCTTTTATTTTGGCAACCGCGCTTATGGATTTTCCTTTAATATATTCCGAAAAAATTGAAAGAGACGCTTTGGATAAAATACACCCCTGAATTTGATATTTAATATCTTCTATTTTGCCGTCTTTTATTTTTCCGCCCGAGGCGGATCCACCTTTGGTGGACAAATAAATCTCCGCCTCATCCCCGCAAAAAGGATTTTTGGCAAAAATTTTTTTAGCGCCATAAATCACCCCGACATTTCTCGGATTTCTCGCATGCTCCATTATCAGTTCTTGATATATGTCAGCCATTCTTGACATTATAATCCAAAAAAAATAATCTTAAACAAGACGAAACCCGCCGAAGGTAAAACAAAATGCCTGAACAGCAAGCCAACGATCAAGAATGTGTTTTCAGAAAAATAACTCCTGACGACCCCGATTTTGCTCGCTGTCCCGGCGCATATGTTTATAAAGAAGAATTTGCGGAAGAAATCCGCGCGAGAGATGCCTACCTTTGGAATGTGGTTGCGGTGGAAAGGCTAAAAGAGCTTTGCAAACGGCTTAATATCGTCCCTGGAATTTATAGTTCCTTTGAGGAATATCTCGCCGCTCTCAACGACGGCCCTTAGGGCTGTCTTTTTTCATGCCCCCAAGCCCCCTTACTCCCATATCTACTCCCATATTCGCACGAATATGGGGTATATTAAAATTAAATATTGCGCCTTATGTTCTCCTATACGCATGAATTAGATACATATTTGGCAATGTGGTGGCACTCCGGAGAAAGACGATACCACACCTCAATGCTCCTTTGTTCTTTTTCCACGATATCTGCCGAGAAAAGCACGGCCAAATGCCTTGAGGTGGACTTGAAAGATAGTTTTATCGCTTCCGCAATATCGCCGACGGTCGCCTCTTTTTCTTTTTTTAAATATTTAACAATCTCCAGCCGCCGCCTGTTGGCAAGCGCTTTCAAAACTCTTTCTACTTCTTTTATGCCCTTTCTCATATTTTCAGATTATATCACGACTCCATTTATCTATTCTACCATTCGCGCGAATTAGGGAATAGAGTTGTGGATAGAGGTATTTTTTACCATACTGCCGACGGCGCTTCTGCTTTTTACGCTGACGCGTGTTTTTTTTAAATCGAACAGGCGTCTGTCCGATTTACGCCCCATGACATCTCTACTTTTTCAATAGCCAACCGCAGAAATCTTTCTTGTTTTGAGCTATTTTCTCCGTTGTACATCTATCAGTTTGGCCGGATTACAGAAAATGTCATGCGGATTCCCCCGCCTATAGTGCTATTGACATGCAAATCATGATTATGCTAACCTTTTAGCAGAATCCTCAACTGAGTTCTTTGGAGGTGCGCAATGGACAGAGTTCTTAAAAATCCTGTTCTCAGAATTCCCCTGGGGATGACTCTGCTATTCCTCATATGCGTCGCTAGCGAATCTACTTATCACTCACCAGTAAATCTCTCGCTCGGCTTAACCGTTGGTTCTGTTTTCAGCCTCTATTATCTCGCCTACGAAATGTTTATTCTTTCCCTCGGATATTGTCATAAAATCTGGTGCCGTATTGCTCGCTGAATAAGCGGGCTTTTTCTTTGTTTTTATCTCCCATAACACTTTTACTTTTTCAATAACCAACCGCAGGGATTTTCTTTATTTTAAGCTGTTTCTTCATCTGTGATACTTGCGAATTTGCTGAATTATAGAAAATGTCATGGGGCGAAAAGAATTTGATATATACTAGTTCCTGTGCTAGCATGCCATTAGTTCTGGTTTCGTTCCGACAGGAGGAAAACATGCCATCGCTTACGCCCGAAGAGCAGGAAAGACTGTTGAAACCGATGAACGATGACTGGAAATGTACTAAGTGCGGTAAAGTTCCTTACAGAAATTACTGCAGAAGTTGCGATGAGTTTTTCTTCATCTGCGGCTGTCCCGTAGAGGCGGGTTCGCAAGACGACCACCGCAACCATCGTACTTATTAGTGGAATATCTTCCTGCAATGCCTGAGGCTACGCGCCGAGGGCTTTTTTCTTTACTTCTATACCCCATGACACCTCTTGTACTTCATTCACTGGTCGAAATGTCATGCGGAAAATTTTTTGTGAATTTCTTTAAGCGCGCGGATGAAGTAGTCAATCTCTCTTTTTGTGTTGTAAATATAAAAGCTTGCGCGAAGAGTAGCGGGAACTCCGAGATGTTTCATAAAGGGCTGGGCGCAGTGGGTGCCGGCGCGAACGCAAATCCCGTACTGGTCAAGCATTGTTGAAGCGTCATGCGGATGGACGTTTTTTATATTAAACGAAACTATGCCGGTGCGCCTGTCTGTTTTTTCCAAACCAAGCAAATCTATAAATGATAGTTTTTTTATTTTTATAAGCGCGTATTTCAAAAGCTCACGCTCGTGGCGTTCAATGTTTTTCATCCCAATACTCTCTAAATAATCAACCGCCTCTCCCCACAAAATCGCGCCTTCAATATTCGGAGTTCCCGCCTCAAATTTCCACGGAAGATCGTTCCAAGTCGCAGTACTTGATGTCACTTCTCGAATCATTTCTCCCCCCGACATAAACGGCTCAAGTTTTTCTAAAACCTCTTCCCTTCCCCAAAGCGCGCCGATGCCGGAGGGTGCCAGCATTTTATGGCCGGAAAAAGCAAAAAAATCGCATCCAATACTCCCAACATTTACCGGAATATGCCCGGCCGACTGCGCGCCGTCAATCAGGACAAACGCGCCCGCTTTACGCGCCTCACGGCAGATTTTCTCAACGGGATAAACATATCCAGAAACATTTGAGATATGGGCAACAGCGACAAGTTTCGTTTTACGCGTAAGTTTCTTTTTGAAATCCGCGAAATCAAAATTACGATTCGCCGTCAATCCAACAACATCCAGCTTCAAACCGCGCTCTTTGGCAACACGAAGCCACGGCACGAAATTAGAATGATGCTCGGAAACAGAGGTCAATATCCTGTCCCCTCTTTTCAGCTTTCTGCCCAAAGAATAGGCAACCAAATTTATTGCCTCCGTGGCACCTCTTGTGAAAATTACCTCGCGCTCTGACCTCGCTCCGATAAAATCCGCGATTTTTTTACGCGCCCCCTCAAACGCTTCGGTCGTTTCCTCGGCCATTTTATACGCCCCGCGGTGGACATTCGCGTGCGAATATTCATATTGCTTTTTCAGTCGCGCCAAAATAACTTTCGGCTTCTGGGTGGTGGCCGCGTTATCAAAATAGACAAGCGGACGCCCGCTGATTTTACGCGAAAGTATCGGAAAATCTTTTCTTATTTTTTTGAAGTTAAACATAATTAAAAACCGGCTCTATTATCTTTTCGGCTTCAGTCAAACTCAAACCCGCCCTCAACAAGGGCGCCGACAAAAAACCTCCGCTTTGAAGTTTTTCAGCGTCAAAACGGGTAACACCGCGCGTTTCCATATAAAAAATATTTTCATCCGAAACACGCGACACCGTGGAAGCATGCCCGGCCCTATCAACTTCAGACGTTTTAATCTCAAGGCGCGGGTCTATCCGGCAGTTGGCATCTTCAAATAAAAGAGCTCGCCCGTCAAGCCATATATTTGAATGGCGCGCCTCTTTTTCCGCTCTGGCCGCGCCCATAACCTTAACTTTCGCCATGCCGCGCCCGATCCCACTAATATATGTATCGGACGATGAGTGTTTTCCGATATGGTTGACAGTCATGTTTATATTATACTCGTTTGACTTTGAGGCGTAAAAAATAAAAACATTTTTTAATTTGGCGTAATCGGCCAATTCAAAAGCAATTTCGCCTGAAAATTTTTCGGGCAAAAAAAGGCGCCAGAAAAAAGTTTTTTCCTCTCCTTTCGCCAATTTTATGGTTTTATTGAAATTTTCGCTTAAATCAAAAATATCCATGTTAGCCGACACTGCCTTCCATTTCTAATCTTAATAAATGGTTTAGTTCCGCGGCATATTCCATGGGCAGTTCGCGCGTAAGATCGCTCAAAAAGCCCGATATCAGAAGTCCGGTCGCGTCCGAGTCCTTAATTCCGCGAGATGCAAGATAAAAAATTTTGTCCTCCCCTATTTTTGAAACAGACGCCTCGTGCTCAACGGCAGATGACGGCTCTTTAATATCCATAGTCGGGTAAGTGTCGGAGCGGGACTTCTCATCAAGTAAAAGCGCATCGCAGACAACTTTGCTTTTTGAGTTTTTGGCCCCTTTTATAATTTTAACCATGCCCCGATAACTCGTTCTGCCCCCATCTTTGGCAACCGACTTGGAAACGATACGGCTTGAGGTCTCGGGCGCTAAATGAATCGCTTTTGCTCCCGCATCCTGATGCTGGCCTTCACCCGCGTATGCTAAAGATAAAACGGAACCGCGGGCTTTTCGTCCTTTTAAAATCACGCTCGGATATTTCATTGTCACGCCTGAACCGATATTGCCGTCAATCCACTCAACATTCGCCTCCTCCTCCACAAAAGCACGCTTGGTCACGAGATTGTAAACATTTTTAGACCAGTTTTGGACCGTGGTGTAGCGGACGCTTGCCCCTTTTTTTGCAATAATTTCAACGACCGCCGAGTGAAGCGATGTTGTTGAATAATTCGGAGCAGTACAACCCTCAATATAATGAACGGACGCGCCCTCCTCGGCAATTATAAGCGTTCGCTCAAACTGACCCATATTTTTGGCGTTGATTCTGAAATACGCCTGTAAAGGTATTTCAACTTTTACGTCCTTTGGAACAAAAACAAAACTTCCTCCGGACCAAACCGCGGAATTAAGAGCCGAGAGTTTGTTATCCGCGGGCGGAATAACCGAGCCAAAATATTTCTTGAAAATTTCTGGATATTTTTTGTAAGCCGTGTCGGTATCACAAAAAATGACGCCTTTATCCGCCCAATTGCCTTTCATATTATTATAGACGACTTCGGAATCATACTGCGCCGAAACGCCGGCCAAATATTTCCGTTCGGCTTCCGGTATTCCCAATTTTTCAAAAGTATTTTTTATATATGACGGCACTTCGTCCCAGCTGACCCCCTGCCGCTCTGCCGGACGAACAAAATAAACAACGTTGTTAAAATCAATACCCGACAAATCCGCTCCCCATTCGGGCATTTTTTTGCTTTCAAAAATCTTGAGCGAGCGCAAACGAAAATCACGCATCCATTTGTCTTCGCCTTTAATGGCTGCGAGTTCCCGCACGACATTTTCTGAAAGCCCCGCCCGAAAAGCGCTCACCGGCTTTTCCTTGTCAAAAAACCCGTATTTATATTTAAACGTTTTTATATCGGACATTTTAGGTATGAATAGCCCGACTCGCCTATGCGCTCGGCTAAATCCGCTTCTCCGCTTTTTACGATTTTGCCGTCCATCATTATGTGGACCCTGTCGGGTTTAATATATTTTAAAATTCTTTGATAGTGGGTTATTAAAATTACGGCAGTTTTTTGTTCGCGCATCAGGTCAATCTCTTCCCCTATTTTTTTAAGCGCGTCAACGTCCAAACCCGTGTCAATTTCATCAAAAATGGCGAGGCGGGGTTTTAACATCTGCGATTGCGCGAGTTCAAGTTTTTTTCGCTCCCCACCCGAGGCACCGTCATTCACCGGACGCATTATAAATTCGTCCGAAAGGCCTATTTTTGAAAATCTGCCGGCAATTTCGTCTCTTAAACCAAAAACATCGGAAGAGTTTTTGGCTGACTGCATCAACGAAAAAAAACTGACACCCTCAAGGGCGAGCGGATTTTGGAACCCGAGAAAAATTCCTAGGCGCGCCCGCTCATCCGTTTTTAGATTGTTCAATTTTTTGCCTCCGAAAATAATTTCCCCTTTTTCAACTTTATGAGCCGGATGTCCCATGACGCACAAAGACAGCGTGCTTTTGCCCGACCCATTGGGGCCCATAATCACATGCGCCTCGCCCGCGCCAACCCCCAAATCAACCCCGTTTAAAATTTTGTTGCCGTCAACCGACGAGTTTAAATTTTTTATCTCCAAAAGCGTCTTTACCATCAACAAAAATTAGCATGCCAAATTCTCAAAATCCAGCCGAAACACCAAAAAACCGCCTAAAATAAAAGTACCCATTCTTTTGCGATCGCAAGAGAATGGGTACTTTAAATTATTGGGAAATCTTGGGAAATCAGTGAAATTTTTTTAAAATCGGGGAATTAAAACCTCGCGCCGCGAAGCCACACCTTAAACGCTTTTCTAAAAGGTAATATGCTCAAAAAATACTTCAGGGCTACGAAACGTTTGAGATACCACGGCAAAAATCCAAACAGTTTAATAAACCCCAAATCCGCCACGGCATATTTTCCGCCGAGAGGCATGATAAATTTTGATTCCCGCGGATGATATTTAAAAACTTTCCGGCCGTGAAGCTGTCTTTTAATTGAGTAAGCGGCGTATTGTCCTTGCGATATGGCGGTCTGGCTTGTCATCGGCATCGGCTTTCCCCCGACCCCCTCGCAAAAAGCAATGTCGCCTACGGCATATATGTTTTGGGTATTTCCGGCCCTCAAATACGCGTCAACCGTTATGCATGATTTAACCAGCTCCGCCCCGGCCATTTTTTCACCCAAAGGATTCGCTTTAACGCCCGCGGTCCAAACCAAAATGTCAAAACTAACATCTTTTCCGCTTTTAAGCCTTATAAAACTATCCCGCACATCAATTATGGGATCGGAAAGTGAAATTTTTACGCCTAATTTTTTTAAACGCTCTTCGGCCTTGTGTCTCGCCCAATCGCTTAAGGGGCCGAGGATTTTAGGAGATGCTTCAACCATTGACACCGAAACGCTTTCTCTCGGATGGCCGTGAATGCGCGAAAGATTGTCGGAATACCCCACAAGCTCGCTTGCCACCTCCGCGCCCGTAAATCCCCCTCCGCCGACAACTATATTTATAGGGTCTTTTTTTCCTTTTCTTTCAAAAACTTCATCAACGGAATTGCGGACATTCAGCGAATCGGCCGTGGTTTTAAATTCCAAAGCGCGCGATTTAAGGCCCGGTATACCGTAAAAATTAGTTACCGAGCCCGCGGCAATAATCAGCCAATCGTATTTAATTGTTTCGCCGGAAGACAAACTGACGGCATTTTGCCCAATATCAAAACCAGCAACCTCGCCGGTTAAAAGCTCGACGTTTTCGTGGCCCTCAAAAATTTCTTGCAAAGGTATGGAAACGCTTGAAAACATCAGCCGAAATTTTGAAGGCCCGAAATGCTCTTTGTGGTCACGCGTCGGCGAAAGAAGCTTGTAGTAATCCGCCGGATACGAGTGATATCCGTTTTTGTCAATAAGGATTATTTTTAAATCATATTTGTGCCGCGACAAATCAAGAACAGCCCGAACGCCGCCAAACGCTCCGCCCACCACGACAACCGTTTTTTTAACCATAATCATATTTTAAACCATTTTGCTTTTTAAAATAAGATGATTTATAATCGGAACAGCTGTTTTTTAAAAAGGAGTGGAGCCGTGCTTAAGATGCTCGGCGCCGGCGCGTTTGTAACCGGCCTGGTGCTGACTATTTTCTACCTTGTTTTCAGCTGGTATAAAAATAATATAAAAATCATAGAGGAAGCTGTCGGCCGGGCTGACGATGCGTATTTGCTGATGGGAAGTCTTTTTGTAGCCGGCGTTATAGTTTTAATTGTCGCTAGCGCCGCGGCCATAAGCTCTTTCGGCATAAAAACCGGATCCACTCAAATCGCCATAGCGTCTCTTGCGATCAATGCTTCAATGTTCGTTCCGGAAAATTATATGCGGCCATATATGACCCTGATTCTCTTTATTTTGTCTTTTGGATACGCCTTGTGGGGGGTGGTGGTGGCGAGAGAATGCGCCGAAAAACTTGGCTCAACAAAAAAATTTGCCTGGACTTACTCTATGACCGAACTTGTAATAATGTCCATTGGTATCGCCGCCATCTTCAGTATCATGACTCTCCCGCCGATAAAACCGTAAATCCGCCAAACGCCGGAGGATAAAATGGAAGCATTGATGCTGTCGCTGCTAGTTTGGTTGGGAATGAATACGGATTTCAACTTGCCCAAAGACAAGTCCGAACTGCCAAAAATTGAATATAAAACGGCGGAAGCAATGAAAATAATAGTATACGGAGTAATAGATTCAACTATCCATAAAGAAGTAAGGGCAAGTTATGACAAAAAAATTTTATATCTGCCGAAAGATTTTAACCCGAAAGATTTCAGAGACCAGAGAACAATGCTTCACGAGCTGGTCCATTTTCTTCAGGATTACAACAAAAGGAAATACGCCTGCCGAAATGTCGCCGAGGTTGAAGCTTACACGATAGCAACACGCTGGGGCGAGAAACACGGTATAGAAGATGATTACGCCGCGATATGGATATTCGGCCCGCGCGGATGCATACAGGAAATGCCCTCGGATTTTCCGAATTATTAAAACCCCGCTCTGCAAACGCAGGCGGGGTTGTTTTGATTCCGGAGCCGCCCCCGAGATTCGAACTCGGAACCTACGGTTTACAAAACCGTTGCTCTGCCATTGAGCTAGGGCGGCTTTTTCTATTTTTCAGAATCTTTTGTTCTATTGTTTTCTTCGTTGTTTTGCAGACCGTTTTTCAACCCATTTTTGGCTTCGTTCATCTCATTCCAAAATTCGGAGTTTTTACTTCCGCCGTTACCATTTCCGTTGCCGTTTTTAATAGCAATCCTCTTTCCGTGAAAATAATCGGAAAGACGGTGCAAAAAAACTTCAGCCCTTAAAACAAGGAGCCTGAAACGGCATAAAAATTTTTCTCCGATTTTAAACATTGCCGGCCGGACAGAGCTTGCGACAAATTCTTCAAATGGCCGGATTACGCCGTGGCGCATAAAATCAAAAAAAGGCGGCAATCCCTCAATTTTAAGTTTTTCTTCGCCTTCGGGGATAAACCGGGAAACCAAAACCTGGCGCCCCACAATCAAAAGCGCGCCGATAAAACCCAAAACAGCTAAAGACGCAAAAAATATCAAAACAAACATGGTGTATATTATAAATTTATTCTATAAAATTTAGCCACCTCTATTTTTTCTCCGAATTTGGCTATGGCTTCTTTGACACGGTCCCCCGCAGTTTTAGACTGGTCTTTTAGAAACGGCTGAGCCAGAAGTTCGTCAACGCTTTCGGCATCCGATGCCGCCACCTGCATGGCCAAATCGTGCGCAAGCGCCCTAAATTCTTCATTTTTTGCCACAAAGTCCGTTTCGGTCCTGACTTCTATTATCGCGCCGAGCTTTCGGTCGGGATGCAAATAAATGTCCACGGCTCCGGCTTTGGTTTCTCTGGATAATTTTTTTTCGGCAAGTTCAATCCCGCGTTTTTTTAGCGCTTCAAGAGCTTTATTAACGTCGCCTCCGGACTCATCCAGAGCTTTTTTGCAGTAAGATATGGATGCGCCGCAAATTGAGCGTAATTTTTTTACCGTTTCAAGATCAGACATTGTCTTTTGAAGCGGGCTCCGCCAAGGGCGGAACTGGCTCCGGAATAATTTGACTTCCGGTTTTATAGGCTTCCACCAGACGGTCCAGAATATATTTGATGCTGGAACGCGATGAATCGTTGGCCGGAACGGAATACGCCACGGAATCCGGGTCAGAATCCATATTCATAACCCCCACGGTCTTAATTCCGATTTTACGCGCTTCCCTGGTTGCCGTTTTTTCTTCCTTGGGGTCAATTATCAGCATAACGTCGGGCAGTTTTTTAAGCGACGTCAGGCCGTAAAACTTCCGCTCAAGCTTTGTAATTTCTTCCCCGATAACCAATTGCTCTTTTTTGGTATATTTGGCAAGCTCTCCGGAAGCCTTTTTTGCTTTCAGGTCCTCAAGGTGTTCAATTCGTTTTTGCAGGGAGCTGAAATTGGTCAAAAGCCCTCCCGGCCAGCGCCGTATTGAATAGGGCATTCCCAGTTCTTCTCCGGCCTTCTCCACGAAAGGTGCCGCCGACGGCTTGGAGCCGACCAGAAGCACGGACTTGTGTTCGGAGGCGATTTTCTTTAAAAATTCCTCGGCCGCGCGCAGTTTTTCGCGTATTTTTTCCAAATCAAAAACCTCCACGTTGTTTCTGGAGCCAAATATGTACGGCTTCATTTTTGGATGTCTGCGGGTGCGGGAATAGCCAAAATACAAACCGGCCCTGAACATTTCTTCTATTTCAGGGTCAACGCTTATTGGGTCTGACGGCTCTTTAACTTCTATTTCAGGCATAGGTGGTATTTTAAGACATTGGCGGCAATTGCGCAAGAGAAGCTTTTATGCTAGTATTTAACACATGAAAAAAGATATACATCCGGCATATTATCCCCAGGCGACCATAAAATGCGCCTGTGGAAAAACTTATAAAGTCGGGTCAACCAAAGAAACAATAGAGGTTGAGATTTGCGCCAATTGCCATCCGTTTTTCACCGGACAAGAAAAGCTTATTGACACCGCCGGCCGTGTTGAAAAATTCAGGGCCAAAAGAGAGAGGGCGGCCACGGCAAAAACTGCGGCAAAAAAGAAAAAGAAATGAATCCGCGGTCTGTAATTCTTGAAATAAGAGCCGGCGCGGGCGGGCACGAAGCTTCGCTTTTTGCATCCGACCTCGCCAATATGTATACGAAATACGCCCAGAAAAATGGCTGGAAAACGGTTTTTATCGGCTCTTCACCCAGCGATCTTGGCGGATACAAAGAATTTGTGATGGAAATAGCGAGCCCTGAAGCATATGAGAAACTAAAACAGGAGGCGGGGGTGCATAGGGTCCAGCGAATACCGTCAACCGAAAAATCGGGACGGGTTCACACCTCAACGGCATCGGTTGTAATTCTGCCGATTTACCCGGCGGTTGCTTTTGAAATAAAACCGCAGGATATTGAAGTTTCTTTTACCCGCTCCAGCGGACCCGGCGGACAAAATGTAAATAAAGTTGAGACAGCGGTGCGTATTACCCACAAGCCATCGGGACTTGTCGTTCTTTCGCAAGACCAAAGGAGCCAGCAAGCCAACCGCGAAAGAGCGATGGATATTTTACGGGCAAAACTTATTGAAATTGAAGAGACCAAAAAATCCGGCTCCGTTACCGAACAAAGGCGTGAGCAGATCGGAACGCAAGACCGTTCCGAAAAAATCCGCACCTATAATTTTCCGCAGGACCGCATTACCGACCACCGAATCGGCAAAAAATGGCATAATATTGAACGCATTTTGGCCGGCGACCTGGACCCTGTGATCAAGGCTTTTCAAAAATAAAAAAACTCGCGAGGTTAGCTCGCGAGATATCCGCCGTCTACCGGCAGAATTACGCCGTTGATATAGGACGGTGATGTAGCCAAAAACCATACAGCTTCGGCAACTTCTTCTGGAGTGCCCTTGCGATGATATGGTACGCGTTTCTTGTATTCTTTAAGCGCCTTTTCCGGAAGCCCCGCGGTCATCGGCGTATCTATAATGCCGGGCGCAACGGCATTTACCGTTATCCCAGGCGTATAATCCGACACATCAGTCCTGCCGTAAGATGCTTCCAATGCCAAGCTTTTGGTCAAACTTTCAACCGCGGCTTTTGACGCGGCGTAAATGGCATTGCCCGGATCACCTTTTTGAGCCATTACGGACGAGATATTTATGATTCTCCCATGAGGATGTTGATGTATATCGTCACGTTCGCGCATGACCGGCAAAAACGCCTTACAGCAATTAAAAGTTCCCAGAAAATTCACCCTCATCACTTCTTCCGCAACTGCTGATTCGGTTTTAAGCACCGGCAAAAGTCTAGGCAGAATACCAAAGGCGTTTATCAACACATTCGGTTTGTCTACAATCATCTTTTGTGCATCCCGCATACACCTCTGAACCAAATCAAAATCCGTGACGTCACAAGTCATGTAAAAGTTAAAACGTGTAAAGCCGCGCTTTCTAGTCATGCTGTCTAATTCGGATTCTTTGGAAGGATGGTCTATGAGAATTACACCAACATTTTCTTTTTTGTTAAATCGTTGAGCTATGGCTCTTCCGATTCCGCCCGCAGCGCCAAACAGCAATACGGAACCCACCCGCATACGCGCGTTCCTCCCATTTAAAGTCCAACCCGCACAAAACTTAACACGAGTTCTGTCTTTACACAAGACTTACGCCCCAAACTAAGTTTTAGTTTAACCAAAACTTAGTTTGGAGACTAACGTTGGGCCAAAATAATATTCATCTGCTCCTGGTACTTTGCCGCAAGCGCCATCACGTCATCGCCATAAAAAGCATAAGACGTTTTTTGCCAGTTAGAGCCGGCCAAATATCTCAAAGCCGCCCGGCGCTCGGCGGTATAAGTCCCTTCGGCGGCGCCATTGTCTTTTAAAAGCAAAGCGGACGCCATAAACGCGTCTTCCGGGTCCCAAGGGTTTGGCGGATTGTGGCCGGTGTGTTTGGCAACCAAATTTTTATACAAAAGCCAGGTCGTGGGAATAAACTGCGCCGGCCCCATGGCTCCTCCGCAATATCCGTACCAGGCCTTTTTTGAAACAGGCAGTAAGTCCGGGTTTAAACCAAGCTCTCCCGTAATTTGCACGAATGCGTCGCGCTGTTTGGCGCATCTTGAGTGCGATAGGTCGATGCGCCAATTTCCGGTGCCGACATTCGCGCCAAGATTTGATTCTTCCGCTATGACGCCAAGCAAAAACGCCGGTCTGACACCCGTTTTTTGGAATGCCTTATTGGCCAGCTCCACCGCGCGCTCAAAAGGAATATTGGGAGAACCGGTCAGCAAAAAAAGCTGGCTTCTTATGGTTGCGGCGTCTTTTTGTTTGGCGGTCAAAATTTTTTGGTACTCGGCCTCTTTTCCCTTGGTGATTTTAAGCAAATTTTTTCTTTCGGCTTCCCTTTCTTCAATCCTCCTTTTTTCCAAAACCTGCAGTCCTTTTAATTGGGTTTCCTCGGCTTTTTTGCTTTCCAGATCGTCTATTTCCGTTTCGGTACTTGATTTCGTTTCGCGAATGAGCGATATGGACTCGTGCATTGCCTGCTGGATTGATTCAAGGCTGTCAAGTTCGGAAAAAAACTCGGACAAGTCGTCCCCGCCCAAAAAAGTTTCTATTAAAGAAACTTTGTCCAGTTCGTCCGTGCGGCGCAAAAGTTCCGAAAGCGAGCTTTTTTCCCGTTCAATTTTAAGCAAAAGACCTTCTATTTTGGCCGATTTTTCTCCGATACTGTTTATGATATTGCTTATGGCGATGTCGCGCGCTTTTATTTCGAGCTGGGCTTTTTTTATCTGCGCGTCAAGTATGGCAATGTCGCGCTCAAACGACGCCGACTCCTGCTGTTTTCCGGAAATTACTTCGCGAAGGCCGTTCGCTTCTTTTTCCAGCTCTGCCAACTCCCTTTCAAGTTCCGCGCGCCTTAGGCCGACATCCCCGGGGTTTATAGTCTGTGCGAGTACGGTAATGGCCGTAAAAACGCCAAGTGTCAAAACCGCGAATACAAGCGCGGTCTTTAAATTTTTAAGCATTAATTTATTATAACTTATTACTTGGTTTTTTTCTCCCCGGCTTCGGCTTTGGGTTTTGCCTCCGCTTCCGACGCTTCCGCTCCGGCGCCCTCCGCCTCTTTCTTGCCTTTCTTGTCCACGACTTCTATCTTATCCAACCCTGCCGCTTCGGGCGCCGGGGCTTCTTCTTCGGCCTTCACCTCTTCAACAAGCGCTATAATTTCTTCGGGTCCGGCCAAAACCTTAACGCCCGCGGGAAGTTTCAAATCCGAGACTGAAAACCTGTCGTTGAAATTAGCGAGAACAGAAACGTCAACTTCCAATTCATGCGGGAGGTCTTTGGGCAAAGCTTCAATATCAAGCTCGTGCATAACCCTGACCAGGTTCGCGCCAAGATTTTTGACCGCCGGAGACTCGCCGACAAATTTTATGGGGACGGCGGCCTCAATCGTTCTATCCATCCTAACGGCGTAAAAATCGGCGTGAATGGGAAAATCTTTCACCGGGTCGGTCTGAACGTCTTTAATTAAAACATTTTTCTTCTCGCTTCCTATTTCGAGCTCAATTAAACCCGATTCGCCGGCCTCGCTCCATATTTTTTGAAAATCTTTAAGGTTTAGCTCAATAGGTTTTGAAGGTTCTCCGGCGCCGTAAACCACGGCCGGAATAAGCTCTTTTTGCCTAAGAGCTTTATTTTGTTTGCCTAAAACCGCCCTAGTCTGAGCTTTTAAAGTAAGCATGATTAAATGAGTATAGCGTCTTTACTGTTTTTTGACAATATTGGGAGGGGTAAGGCCCTCAAGCGCTGCGATTATGTTTTCGGCCGCGAGTTCCGCCATGGCGGAGCGGGTTTCTTCCGTGGCAGACGCTATATGCGGAGTTAAAATAATGTTATCTAACTCGGCCAAGCCCGAAACGAACTTCGGCTCTTCCTCAAATACGTCAATCGCCGCTCCTTTTATCGTTTTATTTTTCAGCGCTTCATATAAGGCGTTTTCGTCCACAATAGGCCCGCGCGAAGTGTTTAGAAGATATGCCGTTTTTTTCATCTGCCCGAGGCGCTCGGCATTTATCAAGTGGCGTGTTGAGTCCAAAAGAGGTACATGAATTGAAACATAGTCGGCCTCTTTTAGTAAGTCCTCCAATTTTTCTTCATATTGAGCGTTGTATTCTTTTTCGAAATCGGCATTGCGGCTGACGTCATGATAAATAACTTTGGCGTCAAAACCCTTGACCGCGTGGTGCGCGACCCTAGAGCCGATTCTTCCGAGGCCCACAACACCGATGGTTTTTCCCGATAAGTCGTTTCCCAAAAGCATCATCGGCGCCCAACCGTCGTATTTTCCGGCGCGCGTGAATCTGTCCGCTTCAACTATACGGTGCGATATCGCAAGCATCAGAGCAAATGTGTGCTCGGCCACGGTATTCGTAAGAACTCCTGGAGTATTTGTAATCATAACCCCCCTCTCTTCGGCCGCTTTCAAGTCAATGTTGTCAAAGCCAACAGCGTAATTCGCGAAAATCTTTGCGCTTTTGCCAGCCGCGTCAAAAACATCCCCGTCAATCTTATCTGTAAGCAAACTCAAAACTGCGTCATATTTATCTACTTTAAGCGCGGATATGAGTTCCTCTTTTGATAAAACTCTGTCTTCGGGGCTAACAACAACCTCGTGCCCCGCTTCTTTTAATTTATTTATTCCCGCCTCTGGAATCGCTCTCGTCACAAATATTTTTGCCATAATTTTTTAAATTTTAGAGTGTTAACGAATAAAATTTTCTTAAATTATAAGCATCCCGCCGAAGCTTTAGCGAAGGCGGATGCCATACTATTGCATTTTAACAGCTTATGTGATAAAGTCCAATCGTTCCTTGAAAAGCCGCCTAAACCCGGGCGAGCCCCGCTATAACGGGGAGAGCCCAAACCGACCAAAGGAGGGCCGCATGGCAAGCCTGGTCAAAACCCCGCAGTCCGAAATAACAGCAACATTGGAAGTGTTAGGTTGCCTTGGAATAACCACCGAACATTTGGCTCTCTTGCGATCTAACCGGGAATACGCAGAAAGCATTGCCGAATTCATGGTTCACCAAAAAACCTTAGAAACTATATTGACTCGCGCATACGCGTTAAACTTTACATTGGTCGCGAGAATCCTGATTGAACTTCTCAAACCCAAACTTTCACTGGAAGAGTTGAAATACATTGATGAGTATGGCCCGAAAATTGTCCGGGAATACTATCTGCATGACGTGTACACAAGACCTGGTGGCTGCGACGAAGGAAGGGCGGCCCGACGCAAGGCCGAAGCGTTGGAGAAACTCTCAAAAGAGAAACTGACCGATGCTGGCGTGTCAGAAGAAAGGCAAAAATTGCTCGGAGATCTTGTTTTTTCTGCAAACGCCGACTATCTGACAGAATTTCCCCCAAAAGAAATAGCAGATACCTTGTACCACATGCAAACCACCTTCCAGAAAGGAAAACTGACCAGACTAAATGAAATTGCTGTTCTGTTAAATGCCCCCGCAGAAATCCAAATATTTCTGACATTGCTGCGTGAACAGGCAAACAAGCTGGAGTTGGCCGCCACAAAAAAGCCCGAAAAGGCATAGCAAAAAGCCGCCCCTGAAATAGGGAGCGGCTTTTTTATTAAATTTAATTCGCGCTTCCGAAAAGTTCTGTTTTTTCGCCAAACACTAAAAAATTCTATAATATTTACGATGATTATAAGCATCCCGCCGACTTGTCCGCCAAAGTTTTAACGTCGGCGGAAACTTTAGCAAAGGCGGATGCCATATATTGCATTTTAACAATATGTTTTATATAATCAAGCAGGAAATAAAAACAACCCCGAGAATGGAGGGAAGAAAAAATGTTTAGTTGGTTTTTCGCGGGACTGCTGGTTCTTTTATCCGCGGTTGGCGGCTTGATGGTTTATGATCCGGCCTATCTAAATTCAACCCCCGTGGGAGAATCAGGGGTGCGGAGCGTGGGAATAATCCTAATCGCCCTTAGTTTTGTGTTTACCAAACTCGCCGTCGAAATCGCGCATGACCACCACAAAGAACAGCAAAAAAACGTTCTCATCAATAGACAAAAATAGCTTTGTTCTGCTGAACCTTCCGGGTTCAGCAGTTTTTAATATCTGCCAATGCTTCCGAAAAGTTCCAGTTTTTCTGAAACCTTGGCGGATACCGCCTCAACCACGGGCTTATAAAATTTATATGGCGTTGTTTCGTCGGGAGAGACCGCGAGTATTTTTCTTAGCGCGTCCGTGTAGGTGATGCGCACCTCGGTTGAGACATGGATGTTATTAAATCCCAGTTTCATGGCCTCGCGCATCTGGTCATCCGGGATGCCCGAACCGCCGTGCAAAACCATGGCAACATTTGACGGCAAAACGGCGCGGATTTTTTTAATCAATTCAAAATCAAGTTTCGGCTCATTGGCCGCGATTCCGTGCAAATTCCCGACGGCCGGAGCAAACCTGTCAACACCGGTTTCGTTTGCATATTTCAACGCCTCTTCCGGCTTAGTCAACGATTCCGGCGGAATTTCAAACGACTCTTTGTAAATTTTGGAAGATTCGGTAACCAAGTACCCCAACTCGCCCTCCACGGATATTTCGGGGTTTCTAGATTTAGCGTATTCAACGACTTTTTTTGTTTCCTCCAGATTTTTCTTGTAACCCTCGCGCGACAAATCAATCAAAACCGAATCATATCCGGCATCAATCGCCTCTTTTGCTTTTTCAAAACTATGAAAATGGTCGGCGTTAAGAAAAATCGGGAGCCCTGTTTCCTCTTTTGCAGCGTCAAGCAAGGCACGCGCTGTTTTAAAACCGATAAAATCCGCCTCGCCCTCTGATGTGCCGATTATCACAGGCGACTTATTTTCAGCGCAAGCTTTTATTATTCCCTTTAGCTGGACGAAGTTGGAAATATTAAAATGGGGCAAAGCCCACTTATTTTCGCCGGCTTCCTGCAGGTATTCTTTAAGAGTTTTCATAGATTTCATTTTAACATATCGCGGGCTCCATGATACAATCCATAGATATGGCAAAACCTTTAGACTTCGTAGCCTTGGGCGACATAACGACAGACGCGTTTATCAGGATAAAAGACGCGTCAGTTAATTGCGACATGAACCGCGAGCACTGCAAGCTTTGCTTCAGCTTTGGCGAAAAAGTGCCTTATGAGTCGGTGACAGTAGTGCGCGCCGTCGGCAACAGCCCGAATGCGGCGGTTTCAGCCCACCGGCTTGGGCTTAATTCCGGAGTTATCACCAACCTCGGAGACGACTTAAACGGCAAAGAATGCGTTGAAGCGCTTGAAAAAGAAGGCGTAAATACGGATTTTGTGACGGTGCATAAAGGATTTGAGACAAATTACCACTATGTTTTGTGGTACGAAGAAGAGCGGACAATTTTAATAAAACATCACGAGTATCCTTACAAAATGCCGGACCTCCCCGCGCCCAAATGGATTTATCTTTCGTCTTTGGGGGAAAATTCTCTGCCCCACCATCATGAAATTGCCTCATGGCTCAAAAAGCATCCCGAAACCAAACTCGCTTTCCAGCCGGGCACTTTTCAGATAAAACTGGGTTCAAAACAGCTTGCCGATATTTACGCGTTATCCGAACTTTTTTTCTGCAATGTCGGCGAAGCCAAACGCATTTTAAAAACAAGCGAGCGCGACATCAAAAAATTGCTCTCGGGCATTCATGAGCTCGGACCCAAAATAGTTGTCATTACGGACGGTCCAAACGGCGCCTACGCTTATGACGGTAAAGAAACGTGGTACATGCCCATGTATCCCGACCCCAAACCGCCATATGAGCGCACGGGTGCTGGCGATTCTTTTTCGTCCACATTCACCGCAGCGCTTGCTCTCGGCTTTGACATACCGACCGCCCTCATGTGGGGCCCGGTCAATTCAATGTCCGTGGTCCAGCAAATCGGCGCGCAAAAGGGACTTTTGACCCGAAAACAGCTTGAAAAATATCTCGCAAACGCCCCTGCCGACTACAAACCCAAAAAACTCTAAAAAGACCTTATTTCCCGCCCGAGGCGGGTCCGCCTTGGGTGGATAAGCCATTTTTCCAGCTATTGACAAATGGCTATTTTTGGTATATAATTAAGGGGTAATAAACAGTTTGTTCCTTTTACTTACACCAACGACAGATTGGAGGGAAAGATGAAATACGCGGGTATCGTAGTGGTGCTTCTGGGGCTCGTATTTTACGCCCTGGCGTTCGGTTCCTTGATGATGGCGGTGCCCCCATTCGGGCTCACCCCCGACAAGTTCGCCGACATCAAGAACGCTTTGATGGTCGGAGGGCTGTTCCTCACCGTCTACGGGGGTATCGTGCTCGGCACGAACAAGTACCTGAGCGCGGCCTGCTCCTTCAGAAACTAGCATTACCGCCCCGACCTCGCCATGCGCGAGCGTCGGGGTTCCACCAAAGTTTTTAAAGTAATTTTAAAGATTTGAAAATTTTGGCGGGAAGTTTCGGAAAGTTCTTTCAGTCAATCGATAAAACGGTTAAAAAGTGGAGGGGTTGGACATGTCTGAAGCCATAGAGGTACGAGGCTTAGCCGCGCGCATGTGGAAGTGCAAACACGGATTGCCGGCTGGATGGTGCACATGCACGGCCGACCGCTGCTCAAGATGCGGAGAAGAGAAGGACGCGGAGCGCAACTGTCCCAACTACTGCACCGGCGAGAAAACTTTGTATTCTCTGGCCGCGGCCAGAGTCGCAAACAGCAGATAATTTTGCCTCATCTGCTCATCACAAAAGGAGAAACGGGCATGAAATACATCGGGTTTATGCTGTTGATTTGCGGTCTTGTCATGTTCGGGTTGGCGTTCTACATGCTGACGCTGACCACCACCCCCTTCGGCCTCACAGCCGAGCTCTTCGCCAAAACCAAGAACGCTTTGGTGGTCGGCGGACTGGTCTTCGTGACGGCGTCAGGTTTCCTGTTCGGCTGGATCACGGCCTACAATCACTACTCGAAAGAGTAGGCGCATAACCCCGATGCTTCGCTTAGGCGAAGCATCGGGGTCCCACCTAAGTTTTTGAGAAGTGGTCCAAGTCGGACTTAGACCACACGACTTGAAAATTTTGGCGGGAAAGTTTTAGAACGTTCTTTCGACTATAGTTAAGGAGTTTTTCGGATGAACGCACCGAAATTCAAAGTTGGTGACCTTGTGGAAGCCAGATCGGTAATTTGCGAAGCAAAACACAACAACTTTTGGATAGGATTCGACCTAAGCGTCGGCACGGTAGGAATAGTCGAAAAAATAGAAGAAAACACCAAAGATACCAAAAATATTCCTGGCTGGAGTTTTTTATACCATGTGGCGTGGGAATGGGGCCGGAGCATCACACCCCATTCTGTTGTTTACGAGTACCAAATTCGCCCAGCATAGAAGCCGCGGGGAAACACTTCCCGCGGCGGTTTTTTTATTTTTTAACCCATTTTCAGCCCGGTTTTCCTGATTTTCAACACGGTTTTTCTGATTTTCAACTCAATTTCCAATTTTCCAAAATTTACCAACTCGCTACGATCGTATCAGTTTGGTAAATTTGAAAAAGCAAAGTAAGTCGGTCAGGTTAAATCAAAATGAAGTTTAAGGTCGGCGTCCACAGAAATATGCTCAACCGTCAAAATTCTTACGCAGTGTCCAACTTCAAAAAATTCTGTTAAGAATTTAATTTCTTCATTACAGGGATAAGGATAAGCCCAAACGCTTTTTTGCAATTCATAAAATCCCAATTTTTTGAATTTTTTGCGAAGCGCGTCGCGAGCAATCCTTTTCTTCTCCGGAATATCAGATACGACAACGCGCCATTTGCCGTCCCACCTTGTCGGTTTCTTTAATTCCATATTATCTGGATCGTAACGCATGGCCATCTTCTTTCCTTTTTCAGTAATTACGATGGACACCGTGCCATCTTTTTCGTCCCGAAAATCAACAAGATGATCATATTTAAATTCGTGAAGAACGCGCCTCAAGATTTGACGATCAATGTCTTTCCACGCCTTAGGCAAATTTTCAATTATACGCCAGTGGGAACGCGGAGAATGAGATAAACCCATCGTCAAACCGGCCGCCAACAGTAAAAGTGTTTTTTGTTTTGTCGGGCTATAATAATACTTCGCCATAAAAAATTATAGTTATTAATACTTATATATTTGACTATAAATCAAATTTACCATATCGGCACGATCGTATCAATATGGTAATTTTGAAATAACCAATCCTAACTGCGCTTTGGCAATTTTATCTTCGCCACATTTCGGTTATTTCCTCTTTATAGCCCTCTTCGCCGCTTCAATCATATGTTTCGGCGACATGCCGAAATGTTCTATGAGTTCGTTCGGCTCACCTGATTCTCCGAAACGATTTTTGACTCCGACAAATTCAATCGGCACGGGATAATTTCGGGTTATGATTTCCGAAACCGCCGAGCCCATTCCGCCGTTTATCTGATGTTCTTCAACTGTTACTAAACAACCGGCGTCACGCGCTGCTTTCAAAATGGTTTTCTCATCCATCGGCTTTATGGTGTGATTATTTATCACTCGCACTTTAATCCCCTTTTTTTCAAGCTCTGATGCCGCCAAAAGAGCGTTATGAACCAAAGGGCCACTAGTAACAATGGCAACATCAAGATTTTTGGAAACGGGGTTTCCACTTGGAAACCCCGTTTCCAAGTTAGAATCCCAGAGAATTTCAGCGCGTCCAACCTTAAACGGCGTTTTGTCGGTCGTGAATACTGGCGTTTTCTCACGGGCAAAACGCAAATACACAGCGTTTTTCAGCCCCACCGAGGCCATGGTCGCTTTTTTTGCCTCCACAGCGTCGCAAGGCACAATAACGGTCATGTTCGGTAAAACACGGGTTATTGCGATGTCTTCAATTGCCTGGTGAGTCGCGCCGTCAGGGCCCACCGAAACCCCCGCGTGCGCACCTCCGATAATCACATGCCGTTCGTTATAGCAAATAGTGGTGCGAATCTGCTCCCAATTTCTGCCTGGGCTAAACATGGCATAAGAAGAAATGAAAGGAATTTTCCCGACCGCGGCCATGCCGGAGGCGACAGAGGCCATATTCTGTTCGGCAACGCCCATTTCAACAAATCTCGCCGGAAATTCTTTGGCAAACGCCTCCGAGCGCGTGGATTCGGTCAGGTCAGCACAAAGCACGACGACATTTTTATTTTTCCTGCCTGCCTCCACCAATCCCTCGCCATACCCATTCCTCGTCGGCGCCTGCCCGACTTTTTTTAAATCTAAAAATTCTTTCACCAGGTTTGCTTTTGGATTATTCATGTTCGCTCTTTATTCTGCCCCATAATGTGCGGAGTTCTTTCAGGGCTTCAGCGCCCTGTTCTGCGCGCGGAAATTTATCTTCGGGACCCTTGCCGGGCGGGTTGCCGTGCCAGCGAAAATCGCGTTCCATATACTCAACGCCTTTTCCCGGAATTGTGTGGGCGATAATCATTGTCGGTTTTTCATAAACCGCCTTTGCCTCGTCAATTGCCGAGTTCAATTCCTGAAAATCATGTCCTCCGGCATCAATCACATGCCAGCCAAACGCCTCATATTTCGCGCGAAGCGGTTCTAAGGGCATTATATCCTCGGTGTTGCCGTCAATTTGAATGTTGTTTCTATCCATAATAGCAACCAGATTCCATAATTTTTCGCGTCCGGCAAGCATGGCCGCCTCCCAGGTCTGCCCGGCGTCGTGCTCTCCGTCAGACATAAGGCAATAAA
>CAYPMM010000009.1:0-30946 GCA_964412115.1 uncultured Candidatus Saccharibacteria bacterium
CGGCGGCCGCGGTTGAATGCATTCGCTCGTTTACGGAAAAAAATTCAACCTCATCTCGGTTTTTCATGCCGTGATTGCGCCATTTGGCGACTTTGTCCGCGAGCCATTTGTGGTCGGTAATAACCGCTCCGGCATCGCCCCAACCGTTTAAATTTTTCAACGGGTGGAAACTGAACTCTCCGGCAATGCCGAGATGGCCGACTCTTTTTCCGTCAACTTCGGCGCAAACCGCCTGGGCCGCGTCCTCAATCACGTAGAGATTCCGCCTTTCGGCAATGTCGTTGATCACGGACATGTCGGCCGGACAACCGGTCAAATGCACCGGAAGAATGGCTTTTGTGCGCCCCGTTATCGCTTCCCCGATCTTGCTGACGTCAATTTGATACTGGTCGTCAACATCTACAAAAACAACTCTTGCGCCAACCAAATCAATGGCCGCGGCAGTAGCGATAAAACTGTTTGGAACGGTTATAACTTCATCGCCTCGGCCGATTTCAAGAGCCTCTAAAATTGCGATAAGCGCGGCCGTGCCCGAATTCATGCCTACCGCGTATTTTGCCCGGCAAAGCGAGGCAAACTTTTCTTCAAACTCGCCGACAGAACCGCCTAAAGTAAAGTCGCCTTTTTCGGCAACATCTTCAATCGCTTTCAAAATTCTCTTTCTTTCATCGGCTCCAAACTGCATTTTCAAATACGAATACGGGACTTTTAGCTTGTTCATACTTTGCCCTCCTTCAGGAGTTTTTGCATTACCGCAATATTGCGGTAATTTGGGTCGTCGGGCTTTGGAATTTTTCCGTAAAAATAGGCCTGGCACAAATCGTGAATGGCGTCTTTAACGCCGAATTTCGCCCTCCAGCCGAGTTCGCGCCTGATTTTTTCGGAAGAAACATGATACGAACGCAAGTCATCGGTTGGCGTTGTTTCAACTTCAACCGGACCGACGCCGTAGCCTTCAACAATATCTTTAACCATTTCGGCAATCCGCGCGATCGTCAGGTTGTCAACGCCGGCGTTAAAAATTTTTCCGCCGACTTTATCGTTGGGTTCGTTTAGCAAGCGGATGTAAAGCTCGGCCATGTCTTCAATGTGGATATTCGGTCTCTTTTGCGTTCCGCCGAAAACCGTAATTTTCTTTTTGGTCAGAGCGGAAAGAGTCAGAATATTAACCGTAAGGTCAAGACGGAGTCTCGGCGACCATCCGCAGACGGTTGCCGGACGTAAAACGACCCACTCCATCTTGTTTTGCGGCACCATGCGCAATTCCATTTCGCAAAACGCCTTGAATTTGGAATAGTCGGTGATCGGCTCAAGCGACAATTCTTCGGTTACCTTAACGCCATCGCCCTTAACGCCGTAAACGCTTGAAGAAGAGGCGTAAATAAACCGCCTGACTTTCGCTTCAAGAGCCGCCTCCAGTACCCGCAAAAAAGAATCGTAGTTAATTGACCGCCCGAGCTTGGGATTCAGCTCAAAACTGGGGTCGTTGGAAATACAGGCCAGATGAATAACGGTATCAATATCTTTCATCACCGGTCCAAGATCGCAATTTCTTAAATCATATTTCCAAAAAGAAACCATCGCCGAAATCCGCCCGGGTCTTTCGGCGCATAGGTCGATCAGATTTTCACCAAACCAGAAAGTATCAACAACCCTGACCGGATACTGGAGATCAATAAGTTTCGGCACCAAAACGCTTCCGACGTAACCCGCTCCGCCGATTACCAGAATCTTCTTCATACCGGCTCCCATTGTTAAGTTTTCAGCGAACAAAATCTGAAAATAAGACTAACAAAAACCGCCCTATTGTCAAGGACGGTTTATTATCTGCTTATTGATTTGTAGGTAAAATCCAAAAGCCAATTACACATAAAAAGATGCGCGCTTTCAACGTGGCGATAAGAATCCGACGGAACGTAAAAATTTATGTCGCCAAGCTTGCGCAAAGGGTTGTCGGGACTGAATCCGGAAAGGGTGATGACTCTCAGATTTTTTTCACGCATTGCGGCTACGGCCTTAAGAATATTTGCCGATTTGCCGGAGCTGGATATTGCCACCAAAACGTCTTCGGGGCCGGCCAGCAGTTTCAAGGGTTCCGAAAAAATATTTTCGTAGCCCAGGTCGTTTCCCATACAGGTCAGGAGCGTAAAATCAAGGGGCGCTAAAGCGGGAATGGCGCAGGCGCGGATAAAATCCGTGGCCTGATGGCTGGCAATGGCGGCGCTTCCGCCGTTGCCTATAAAAATCAGCTTGCCCCCGTCCAGTTTCAAAGCATGAATCATTTCAACACCGTCTCTTATTCCGGCCGCAAGCTCAAGTTCGTCGCCGTTTCTGTCGGTAGTCTCGATATTATGAAGGATATTCAGAAACGCTCCGAGATAAGAATACAGCTCTTTTTCGCTCCAGCTCATTTCCAAACCTCCTTCAGTTTTTGCGCGAGTTCTTTAAACCCAACCGCGCTTTTATTGCAAAGAGTCTGGACATGGATTGAGCCGGCAATACTGCCTATCAATCCAACGATTTCCATCGGCGCTCCAACCGCCACGCATGGCGCGGTTACCGAAAGATAGGCATCACCCGTGCCGACCGAATCAACTATGGTGGCCAGAAAAGCCGGAATATCCATAACAATATTCTCGTTAAAAATCAGGGCGCCGTTTTTGCCCAAAGTAACGCTAACCTTGGGACATGTAATCCTGCCGGCAATAGTGCGTGCGATATCTTTTATTTCGCCAAACCGGCTGCCAGCCGCCAAGCGCGCTTCAATTTCATCCAGACAAATGTAATCCGCGCGAGGAAATTTATAAACCGGATTAAAGCCGAAGTTGGTGCTGTTGGTCTGAACGTTTAACGCCAAAAACTTTGACTGGCTTGCCAGAAGCGAAATTATTTTTTCGGTAAAAAATCCATGGCCATAGTCAACCGCCAAAACCAAGTCGTGTTCGGGAATTTCGGCCTCCAGAAATCTTAATACGTCTGATTCCAAATCTTGAGACAAAGGACTGTGGTCAAAATGGTACTCGCCGATAATCCTCTGATTGGTGCCGTTTATGGTAATGCGTCTGTTAAGGGTGGTTGTAGCGCCCTGCCGATAAAAAAAGTTCGGATTGACGTTCGGCAAAATATTTTTCTTTACAAACCCGGCCATGGGCCTTTTTTGCCCAAGACAGGTCACGAGGCGAACCTTGCCGCAAAAACCGGCAACATGGTTGGCGCAAGCAAGAATTCCTCCGGCAAAATATTCGCTTTTTACATAGCGCATCGTAAGCAGAGCGCCTTTGGGCGATTTGCTCATCGGTTCGCCGTAAGCGTATTCGTCAATAATCGTCTCACCGATAACCAAAACAGACTTTCCTGAGACTTCGTTCAGTATGTCCTCGGCGTCTTTAAAAGAGTAGCGGTCTTTTATCCGTTTACGGAATTCGGCCCATCCGGCTACAGCCGAGGGCGACTTGCTGGTACTTGCCATCTCGGCTGTCTCCTGTTGTAATTTTTGCGTGATTTTCAGCGTACAACTGATAATAATCTATAAAAAAAGTCAATATATTTCAATGAAAAAAATATTAAAAAACGTTTTGGTAAAAAAGAAAAGCCCCCGGTGATGCCAGGGGCAAATTTTAGATGAAATTTTTTCTCTTCGGAGATTGATTGGAGGCAAGCGCCGCCATCGCCCCATCAAATTCGTCGTCGGATATCCCTATTAAACTATTAAGGAATCGGTTGTCTTTGTCCGGGTGGCAGGTTTTACGGCACTCCGAAATATCCAGACCGCATCCGATAAAACTGCCACGGCCCAAAACAAAATCCAATTGCTTGCGGCGCTCTTGGCCAAACCAGATTTCTTCAAAAGTCTGATTGTTAATATTTCCCAGAACGAAACGAGGATCGGCCCCGCCCTTTACCCAATAAGAAGAACAAGTTAACCAGACACCATCCGACATAATATAAGACCAGATAGTAGGCGTAGACTGACAGGTTTTATAACCGCAGTCCTCCGCTTCATATTCATGAAATCTGGTCAACCGAAAAATAACTTCAAAAGAATCGGAAGAAAGTTCGGCCGTAACCCGCTCGCCGATCTTATGAATTTCATCCATCATGTCCCCATAACTCATGTTGCCGTACATCTTAAATGTCTCTTCGCTATGAGGGTGCTGGGAATAAGGTTTAAAGGAAACATAATCAAGACCCGCGTCTCTCGCGCGCCTGGCCAGTAATTCTATCTCCGGCCAGTTGGATGGCGTCATTTGCTTCAATTCCGGGTCCCAGGCCGGCTCAATCAAAACAGTCATATTGGCGCCGATGTCGCATTCGGAAGCTCCAAATTCACGCTTGAGTTTGACTGCGCGCTCAAGATTTCTCCAGACCAAATCCCAGTGCTTAGTGTCAGTCCGATGAATTTTAGCGTAACTTTCGCCCGTTCCGGCGTTAACACTCGCCTGTAAATAACCGTTGATATGCGGAACGAGTCCGCGAACCATTTTTTCGGTAAGACCGGTAGCATTCGTCAGCATACCGACGTCAATTCCGGCCTCGCGCGTAGCCTCAAAAATTCTGGGCAAATCTTTGTGCAGAGTCGGCTCGCCCTCACCCGCGTATTGAATGGATTTCACGCCAAGTCCGTCGGGATCGCGCTCGCGCGCCTCTTTCATTTCCGTTAGCCGGGTAATTAACAAATCGGCATCTAGAGAGCGATTCGGGTATCCAAGCATTTCAGGCGCGCAGAAAGTACAACGATGATTGCACATGCCCACGGGCGAAACTTCAATATAGATCGGCGGAACTGAAAACGGATCTTTCCTCCAGCGCCTTATCCATTCTGGATGATAAATGACTTTGGCATTCTCAATCCACTGTCGCCTTGAATTCTGATTCGCCATGGCTTTTCCTCCCTAGAGTTTATCGATTATTTTTTTGTAAAGATTAGGAATGGTTAAACCGCAATCGCCTTTAATATAAAAGCTTTCGCCATCGGAGGCTAAAGCCGCAATACTGCGAGTCAAAACGGTCTTTCCCGGCCTGAATTCGTAGCGAGTGTCAAAATTTCCGTCTTGCCTTTCGTCCAACGCCCTCATATCTCTTTGCCAGTCATAAATACCGGTTTTTTCCTCGCGCCAATTGCCCAAATCCATTACGTCAAAAACCGCCGTGGTTAAGCTTTCCAAGGGCGGAAGATTTTTTTGCAGTCTTTCCGTAACCCGCCTATCTTTTTGAGCCAAAACATTAACGGCCATTGAAACAGCTTTCAAAAAAACCTCCGGTCCGTGAACAGCCGTTCCCATGTTTAAAAATACTCCGCCGTCAATATCCAATAAAGCGTGGGCCAGAATCAGAAAATCGCGGTAAGTCGCGTCACCCAAAGCCGCGCCGTCCATGTTTGGATGCTGATGGACTATATCCGCGCCAAAAAGAACGTGGACGGTAGCGGGAACGCGCAAACGATAAGCTGATGCAAACACGCTGATGTCCTTATGCGGAAATTTGAAACAGAAACGGTCTTTGTTTATCATCCAGCCGATAGTCTCGCCAAAACCCCAGCAGAGCTCTTTGGCCCATTTAGCTGCTTCGTTGACGCAAAACCCGACCTCTTCCCAATTTCCGAACTGGCCGTAACGCAAGTAATGTTCAACATCCTCGAGTGTTGAGCCGGTAAGCGCGAGCTCAAAGTCGTGGATTGGCACCGCGCCGTTTCCGGCCAGATGAGTGACTATTTTGCGCTCCATCAAATCAATCAAATATCTTTGGTTGCCGCGCCTGATTGTCACATGATCTCCGGTCATCCAAATGACCGGCCGCCGGTTTTGATGAGCTCTGACGATTTTTTTAGCCAACTCGTCAATATCACGCTCAACTTCGTGATTCCCGATCGACGGGACGATATCGCTTAAATATCTTATTTTTTGAAAGGTCATTTTATCGCGGCGCTCGGCCAAAGACAGTTGTTTTACCAGTTTTGGATCCAACTGCGGATAAGGCATCGGTATCCTCCTTATAAAAGAGCTTTCCGGCGCCAATGAATTTTGGCGCATACTAATAAATTCAACCACTAAAACACAAGAAAAGTCAATTAAAATAAATTTAAAAACGTTTTAGTAAAAAAGAAAAACCCTGACGGTATGTCAGGGATGTGCTTAAAATTTAGTCGGACTCCAAAAATTCCACCAGCCCTTTTTGTCAGTAAAAATAAAAATCAGGGCTCCGATGAAGTTTAGAAAAACATCTAAAACCGTGTCCCAAACCTCAACATCAACGTTGGTGATTTTCAGCACGTCTTGAACTGTTGTAGCAGCCGATGGCGCAAAAGCGATATAGTATTCAAGACCCTCCCAAAGCCCGGTAACAATTATAATCCCAAAAAGAATGAACCGGGTTGAGCGCGAAAAACAAGACAGCCACATAGCCAGAAAAAAAGAGGCTAATAAGTGTTCAGTTTCAGGTACAATGTAATATTTTTTACTGAAGCCGTCTCCATAAAGTCCGTAAAGATTTATGCAGAAGATGGCAAATAAAACTAGTGAGGATATCCAGAATCGGCGTCCAAATCGTATATTCATCGCACGCAGCCTCGCGGGTCCTTATCCAATTCTTCTTGCCGCAGTTTTTCATCTCGTTCCAATTTTTCCCAGTCAATAAAAAGTAGATCCCAAAAAAACAATAAAAAGAACGGCGCGATTAACGCCACAGCCGTCAGGTAAATGACCGTTGCGCATAAGTTTTTGGATTTCAATAGAGTTTTTCTGAAATCCATACGCCAACTCCTATTCTTTTGACAAAAAACCAACCTCTAAATCATATAGCACAAAGCCCAAATTTAGTCAAAAAAGGCCCCCGATGATGTCGGAGGCAAAATAATTTTTATTCCTTGTCGCCGTCTAAAAACCTTTTTGACTCCAACAACGCAACCACTTCGCTCGCCGAGTATTTGTTCTTGTAAAATTGTAGGCAAAAATAAAGCGGCACAGATAAGCAAGAGCTTACAACAAAACCACCCACGCAAAAATCAATACCGGTCCCAAGCCCATAAAAAATACCGCCAATAACGCCGCTGATAATACCCATAAAAAATATTGAGCCCGCAATTAGTCCATCATAATTCAGTTTGCTTAACCTGGAGCATTGTTTTTCGTTTTCTTGCGCTTTTCGTAAAATCACTTCCTCCATCTCTTTTTTGCGTTCCGGCGTTAAAAAGTTGACAGCAGCTGTTGAGACGCCGAACCACTTGGAGGCAAGCGACAATAAAGCCCGATCGTAAGTTTTTTGCATTTCGACGCGCTTTCTCACAAGACTTTCTTGTTTTCCGGCTACAACCAGTTTATCTTCAATCTCTCTAAGATCTTTGCACACATCTTCAGCCATTCCGGGCAGAATGAAGTTTGTTTCCTTAGGCTGAACCGCGAGTGATTCGCTCATTGACACTTCCTCCGCGTTTTGACAAAAAACCAACCTCTAAATCATATAGCACAAAGCTTAAATTTAGTCAAGAAAAAAACGCCCTCGTTTCGGGGCGTTTTAATTTATTTAAGAATCGTTGAGACGGCTTTTATTAGCGAGGTGTCGGCGCCTCTTTTTTTGACTTCCTGTAAAAAAACAGCCAGTTCTTCCTCGCTGAAAACCCGTTTTAATTCCGTGATTATTTTCCGGAGTTCCGGAGAATATACATCAAGATGGGCGTTAATCAGCCGGCTCGAACTTAGGGTCGGCTCGGCGGTGAAATGAATTCTTCCGCCAACCGATTCAACGGCTTCCCATTCGGCGGTTATTTTTCCGGTAATATCGTCTTCGGAATTTTTATAATCGGGACCTTTAACATAGACATCGGGCTTCAGTTTGCGGATAAGATTTACGGCGTCGTTTTCGTGGTTGATAACCACAAAATTCACGCACGACAAGGAGGCGATAAATTTCGCGCGCTGTTCGTGGGTATAGACCGGCCGTCCCGGACCGCGATTGACGAACTCGTCGGCCGTAACGCTTACAACCAGAATGTTCCCCTGTTTTTTTGCCTCTTCAAAATGCAAAAGGTGTCCGAAATGCAAAAGGTCAAAAACGCCATGACAGTGGGCTATTTTACAGCCCAATATTTTTAAACCTCCGAGCGTGAAAGCAAGTCCTTCAGCGGATTTTATTTTCCGTCTTGTCCAGAATCGGCCGGCCATCTTATTTTTCCTTTCCCAAATGCTTAAACCAGGCTTCGGTGGCTTTTTCTATTTTTTCCGGCGTCCAAACAGGCGCGTTTTTCCAGTAATCAATATTTGCCAGCATCTCGCAAACTCCGACTTCAAAAGAAACTTTCGGAAACCATCCGAGCATACCGTAAATTTTTTGTATGTCAGCCCAAGTTATGTCGGGTTCACCCGGCCTTTTTGGAAGATTCACGGCTTCTTTGGCGCCAAGCAGATACACAACATCATTCACACTCTTCGGCCTGCCCGAACCTACATTAAAAACTTCTCCCGAAACATCCGATTCGGCTGCGGCCAAAAACGCGCGGGCGACGTCTGAGACAAAAATAAAATCTCGTTTTTGCTTTCCGTCACCGACAATGGTCAGGGGTTTGCCGTTAATCAGCTGTGCCAAAAATACCCCGAAAACAGCGCCGTAGGCGCCCGAAGTCCTTGAGCGCGGCCCGAATACATTAAACAAACGCAAAGAAACTGCCGGAAACCCGTAAATCTTGCTCCAATGCATCACCAGTTCTTCGCCAAGACGCTTGGTCAAAGCGTAAGGATATTGCGGTGAAATTTCGGCGCCCTCCGGAGTCGGATAAACATCCGGAATGCCGTAGCAAGAAGATGAGGCGGCATAAACAAACCTTCTGACCCCTCCCCGTCTGGAAGCCTCAAGAACATTCAAAGTTCCTTCAACATTCGTCTTGAAATAGTCGGCGGGGCGCTCAGTTGACGGCACAATGTCGGCAAGCCCAGCCAGATGAAAAACCCAGTCAGCCCCCGCGAAAACCGGATGAATTCTGGAATCGCAAATATCGTCCCAAAAAACCATAAGATTTTTGGCCCTCTTTGCAACGGGTATCCGCAAAATATTTTCTTTGCGTCCGGTTACCAGATTGTCTATGACAACAACCCTATGGCCCTTGTCCAACAGCAGCTCAACCAAATGACTGCCGATAAAACCGGCGCCACCTGTGACAACCGCGACTTTTTGATCACCCATCTCCCGCTCCTTTCAACGTTAGTTTTTCAAAAAACCAGCCGCCATTATTATCTCTAATTTTTTCAAAAAAATCAATACCAAACAAAAAAACCGGAGAAAAATCTCCGGTTTTATTTACCAACGACTCGTTTCAAGTCGGCGTCAACCATCATATGCACCAATTCTTTAAAATCAACCGTGGGGCGCCAACCAAGCTCTTCTCTCGCTTTGGAAGAGTCGCCTATCAATAAATCAACTTCTGCCGGCCGCATAAAACGCTTGTCTTGCCTGACATGCTTTCGCCAATCCAATCCGGCGCAAAAAAAAGATTCTTCAACAAATTCTCCGACGCTATGGGCTACACCGGTCGCCACCACATAGTCGTTCGGGTTTTCCATCTGCATGGCAAGCCACATGGCCCGCACGTAATCGCCGGAGTATCCCCAATCGCGCCTTGCGTCTAAATTGCCCAAGATCAGTTCGTGTTGCAATCCGGCTTTAATCCGCGCCACGGCGTCGGTTATTTTCCGGGTAACAAATTCAAAACCCCTGCGCGGCGACTCGTGGTTGAAAAGTATGCCCGATACGCAAAACATATCGTAAGATTCCCGATAGTTCACTGTCGCCCAGTGAGCATAAAGCTTGGCAATACCGTAAGGGCTTCTGGGATAAAACGGGGTTGTTTCTTTTTGCGGAACTTCTTGAACCTTGCCGAACATCTCGGAAGATGACGCTTGATAAAATTTTATTTTTGGATTAACGACTCTAATCGCGTCAAGCACTCTCATGGCCCCCAAACCGGTAACATCTCCGGTATAAATCGGCTGGCGCCATGACTCGTGGACAAAAGACTGCGCGGCAAGATTGTAAACTTCGTCCGGCTCCGTTTCTTTCAGAGCGGAAATTAATGAATTTTGGTCAAGCAGGTCGCCGGAAACAAAAGTTATCCTGTCGCCCAAATGCGCTATGTTTCCGCGGTTTTTGGTACTAACCCTGCGTTCTAAACCGAAAACAGAATAACCTTTAGACAGCAAGAATTCCGCCAGGTAAGACCCGTCCTGTCCGGTTATTCCGGTAATGAGCGCGGTTTTCACCTGTCACTCCTTCCTGAAATTTTCTATTCTCAAACAAAACTATCGCTATTATGAGCCACATGAATACCGAAGTCAAAACATGTTAGACGTAAGTCCCTTCGTCAACGTCTTTTAAGAGTTTGAATATTTCTTTGGACGTAAGTTTTTTGGCATATTCGGAAGAAAAACCGCGGCTGGCTTTTTTTAACTTGCCCGAATAACCGCTCTTGTGGTCATAACCCCAGACATTTTCACGCGGAGTTAATATATACATGTCTTTGGTCTCAAAGACACGGCTAGTCTCATGGTTGGCCAGAAGCTCTTCATGTTTCTTTTCCCCAACGCGCATACCTATAATCTTCGTTTTAATCCCCGAGGATTTTTTGTTAAAAATTTCCGAGTAGTGCCTAATCGCGCAATCAACCAGTTCTCCGAGTCTTACTGCCGGCATTTTTAAAACAAAAATTTCCTGCCCTTTCGTAAATGTCGCGGCTCGCAAAACCAGTTTTACCGCCTGCGGAACGGTCATGACGAAACGGGTCATTTTCGGGTCGGTAACAGTCACGCAGTTGTTTTTCATTATTTGATTTTTCAAAAGAGGTAAAATACTTCCTGAAGAACCGAGGACATTCCCGAACCTCACGCAAGTATACTGCGTTTTTTTGTTCCCGCGGTAATAGTAGGAATTTAGGATTAACTTTTCGGCCATCAGTTTAGAGACACCCAAAACCCCTTCCGGATTTACGGCCTTGTCGGTGGAAATGCCGACAACCTTGCCGACGTTAAATTCCCTGGCAATATCAATAATGTTTTGAGTACCGATAATATTGGTTGCAACCGCTTCAAACGGGTCATTATCGCAAATATCAACATGCTTCATGGCCGCGGCGTGAAAAACAATGTCTACATCTTCCATGGCCAGACGCAGGCGGTTTTTATCCCGAATATCGCCGATAATAAACCTTACCGGATGTTTTTGCTCCATCCCCAGTTCCTGCCTTAATCTGTGATGGGCGTGCTCACCCCTCGCAAAAACTCGTATGGTTTTCGGCTGAAACGGAATAAGCTGTCTTACAATTTCGGAGCCTATTGAGCCGGTGCCTCCGGTTACCAAAATTCTCTTGTCTTTGAATTCTTTTAGAAAATCGTTCATACGTTATTCTTTAACACTTCGGCAAGATTATCGCAAATATAGGCAACATCGGATTTTTCAAGCCCGATATAAAAAGGCAAAGCGATTGAAGAATTGCTTATTGCCTCCGAAACTGGAAAATCGCCGGGTTTAAAACCGAAACTTTTGCGGTAAAAGTCAAAAAGATGTATGGAGGGCAGATACGGTTTGGTAGCAATCCCGATTTCAGCCAGTTTCTCTATGACTTTATTGCGGTCAACCGCTGGATTCAGAATTCTGGCGACATATACGAACCAGCTGTGGGTGTTATGCGGATGAATTTGAGGAGCGCCTATCAAGTCCGCGTGTTTTTTAAGTTCGGCGTCGTACAATGCCGATATTTTTCGCCTCTCTTCAATTATTTTTGACAATTTTTTTAGCTGAACTATTCCGACTGCCGCGCTCATTTCGTGCATACGGTAATTATAGCCCAGCCGTTCATGGTCAAGCCACTGCATATTTTCCGAACGGCCTTGATTGCGTAAACTTCGGCACAAGCCGTCTATTTTTTTATCGCCGGTTACTATTATTCCCCCTTCGCCGGTGGTCATTTGTTTGTTGGGATAAAAAGAGAAAACCGAGACGTCGCCGAAAGTGCCGACTTTTTTATTTTTGTGTTCGGCCGAAACGCTTTCGCAAGCGTCTTCCACCACTTTAAGATTGTGGCGCAAAGCCAGTTTCATTATCGGCTCCATATCGCAGGATTGTCCGAAAATATGCACCGGCAGTATAGCTCTGGTCTTCGGGGTTATTTTTTTTTCAACTTCTTTGGGGTCAATATTGAAGGTGAGCGGATCAACATCGGCAAAAACCGGCTTCGCGCCGACGTATAAAATCGCGTTAGCTGAAGCAATAAAGGAAAACGGCGAAGTTATGACCTCATCTCCCTCTTTTATTCCGCAGGCGATTAAGGCCAGATGCAGTCCGGCGGTACCATTTGAAACCGCGCAGGCGTAAGGCGCGCCAGCCAATTCGGCGAATCTTTTTTCAAATTCGTCTATTTTAGAACCGATGCTTAAAACGCCGGAACGCAAAACTTCCAGCACCAACTTTTCTTCTTCGCCGTCTAAATGAGGTTTGGCTATCGGATATTTTTTTGCCATTTCTATTTTCTTTTTTTAATCACGCGCGCCGGAACGCCGAAAGCGATTGAATTTGCCGGCAAGTTTTTATTTACCAAGCTATGCGCCCCCACAATGGTATTTTCACCGACCGTAACGCCGGGCATTACGACGCTATTCGCGCCTATACAGCATCCTTTTTTTAAAATCACCGGCCCGTTTTTACCGCTTATGGTGTCAGCCGACATTATGGAACAATGCGGACCTATCTCAACACCGTCCTCAATAACGACGCCGTTATGCGCGAATATTACAACAAAAGAACTGATGTCTACGTTTCGGCCCAGTTTTAAATTTTCCGGACGCAAAACCTTCCAATGCCACTTGGTAAGTTTGCCGTGGTCAATCTTCGGTTTTTTCCAATTTTTAAATCTATCGCTCATGGCTGTAAAGATAGTGATTTGTCGGATGAAGCTTAAATCCGTACTTTTTATAAAGCTCGTTTGCGGCGATTCTTTTAGGATTGCTTGTAAGCTCAATAACTTCAACCCCGTTTTCTTTGGCCCAAACAACCAAATCATTCAAAAGTTCCCGCCCCAATCCTTTTCCGCGGTAAGTATTGTCCACAATCATATCCTCCACAACCGCCTGTTTTCTAAGCAGGGTCTGGCGGGGGAAAATCCAGCCCATGCCGATAAGTTTTTCGCCGTCGTAGCGGGTCGCGAGATATCCATTGAGCTTCGCGCGGTATAGCGACTGCTCTTTAACCACAGCTGTGGAATCAAGCTCCGAGACCAGTTCGCGGACCCTGTTTAAATCAAACGTAAATTCTTTTTTAAGCCATGAAACGAAAATTTGATTTGAGTCAAAGGCGACGTTTTCGGGCTTGATATCGGCAAGCGAAATCCAGTCAAATTCGGAGTTTTCTTCATTTAATTTTATGTTCTGTTCACCGGCGTTTACTAAATAAAAAAAGCTGATAATCGGGAATTTTTTGTCTTTCCACAAAGCGTTTCCGGGAACGCTTTTTATAAAAACGACTTCGGCCTCCATGCCTAATTCTTCTTTTATTTCCCGACTTACTGTTTGTTCCGGCGCCTCTCCCTCGTTCATAAAACCTCCGGGCAAATCCCACATTCCTTTGTGGGGCTCCTCATTTCTTTTTAAAACCAAAAGTTTATTGTCTTTCAAAATGACCGCGGTCGCGGTCCCTTTCGGATTGTTAAAAGCGCATAATTCGCATTCCATATTTTTGAATATTACCATGATTTGATTTATTTACAAATATAAAAAGCGGACTCTAAAAGAGCCGCTTTCAATATTAATAAGTGAGCCGTTTGGCCAATAATTTTGGATCCAAATTCAGGTCCTCTAAAATTTTACGGATTCTGGCGCCGGTTTTGCCGTCTCCCCACGGATTTTTAATTTCGGAAAGATACTGCAGATAATGTTGGTCATTGAGCGATTTATTTATAGCTTCAATAATTTCCTTTCGGTCATATCCGGCATCGATTACATTTTCACCTCTTTGCCGGCCCGACTGACGGGTGCCTATGTTTACTACCGGCGTTTTAAAGGAGGAGGATTCAATGAGCGCCCCCGAAGAATTGCCCGCCCAGACCGCAGCCTCACGCTCAAGCGCCAAAAAAGTTTTGTATTCCAAACTCGGAAATCTATGAAACAGAGGATTATTTTTTTCTTTTTCAATCACGGCTATCATGCTTCGTCCGCCGGCATCGGCATGCGGATAGGTAATGACCACAGGCAAGCCTATTTCTTTTACGGCGGCGATCGTTTCTTCCATTTGGCGCGCGGCATCTTCAACCTCTTCGCTTACCGGATGCTGGGTTATAAGAATGAATTTATCTTTGCGGTCAAGGCCGAGCGCTTGGCACAATTCTTCTCTCGTCGGCAATGTTTCATTTAAAATCACGTCCAAAGCAGGCGCGCCGACAACATGAATTCTCCAGTCTTCTTCACCCATTTTTTTAATGCGCTCGGCCGATTCTTCCGTTGCCGGAAAATGAATACTTGCGAGCTTGGTTATGGCATGGCGCGCCACCTCGTCAACCGTGGCTGTTTTTTCTCCGCCATGAACGTGTCCCGCGGGGATTCCCAGATATAAGCACATAACCGCGACACAAAGCATTTCCACCCTGTCGCCAAGAATCAAAACAAAATCGGGCCTGTTTTCGCCAAACTCCCGCGCAAGCTTGCTCAAAAAATCTCCGGCGAATTTAGCCGCGCCCTCACGGCCGTCTTTTTCAAAAACCGCCTGAATTGTTTTAACTTCGGGAAATTCCTTGCGGACATGGTTGATGGTTTCTCCGAATTCGGGCATAAGGTGAATACCTGTCGCGTAAAGCTGAAGCTCAAGTTGGTCGCTTGCCTTTACGGCCTTGAGTACCGGCGTCATCAGACCGAAATCGGCCCTGGTGCCCGAAACATAAGCAATTTTTTTCATACAAAATGCTCTTCTTTAATCAGCTCGTCTTTTTGAATGTCGGATCTGGCAATTGCCCCGACCACCTTGTAAAAATGCTTGGGCAAAATACCCGTTCCCGGACGCTTGATGGTTAAGTTTTCTGCAGAAAATTTTTCTCCGGCTTTAATATCGCGCGAAGCAACAACGCTTTTTCTGGCAACACTCATATATTGCAATTCGGGCGCGAGAGGTTTTTTTTCAGGCGAGCCCATTAAAATTTCCGCGGCTTCCGGGGCAATACCGATAATTTTGATTGCTTTTTCAAAATCTTCCGGTATTTTTTTGATAGCCAAAACCATCTCCTTAAACTCCTTGGGCTCGGTGGAAGCAACATGATCCGGCCCGTTCATATTGCGGTCAAGCGTAAAATGTTTTTCTATCACGGAAGCGCCTAAAGCAACCGCCAAGGCCGATGCTTGATATCCCGTTGTGTGGTCGGAATATCCGATGACCGTCCCCAACTCTTTCATAAAAGTCTGCATTGTACGGAGATTCACGAATTCCGGAGCGCAGGGATAATCTGTAGTGCAGTGAAAAACCAAAATCTGGCCGTTGCCGGTATTTTTTATCGCCTCAACCGCTTCTTTCACTTCTTCCAAATTAGACATTCCGGTTGAAATAAGCATCGGCTTTCCGAACTTCGCGGCATATTCCAAAAGCGGCAGATTGGTTAAGTCGCCTGACCCGAACTTAAATGCCGGCACGTTGCAGGATTCAAGCAAGTCAACGGACTCCATTCCGCCGTGCGGAGTTGAGATAAAAATAATTCCTTTTTCTTTCGCGCGTTTAATTAACGCCGGATACCAGTCTTCTTTGAGCTCCAATCCCCTTAGCATTTCAATTTGCGAATCTTCTTTACCGATATTTCTTTTTTGATAGTCGGCCATCTTGCCCGCGGAGGTTACCACCTGCTCCGCGCGGAATGTTTGAAATTTCACCGCATCGGCTCCGGCCTCAGCCGCGGAATCAATCAGTTTTAAAGCCAAATCAAAATTGCCGTTGTGGTTCACGCCGGCTTCGGCAATCACAAAAACCGGATGACCTTTGCCAACCGGCCTGCCGCCTATTTTTAGACACTTTGAATTCATAAAACTCATTTGCAAATTAATATGACTATCAAACCATAATTATAACAGGTTAGCAAGCCGTTGATAGTTCTTTTAAATTGGTTTAAAGTATTTAGAGTTTCGTGCCTTGAAAATTGAAACATATTCCATAATCGGAGGAAAACGAAATGGAAACGCCGGGACTGATTCTTTTCATCACGCCTCCTTCGGCTTTTACCGCCTATACCGGCACAAAGATTAACGCCGGAGTCCAGCATTACCCGCTTCTTTCCTACATGTATCTGTCTAGCTACGTCAAAAAGTTCGGCTTCCAGACGCGGGTTCTTGACTTGGGTATTGAAAAAAATCCCTGGCCTCTTTTGGGTAAAGTTCTGAAAAAAATGCGTCCGCGCGTCATTGCCATGACCTGCACCACTCCTCTTTTCTACGAAGTACGCCTTATCGGCATGATTGCCAAAGCCATATTGGGCGACAATGTAATTGTGGTGCAGGGCGGAATTCACGTATCGGCTCTGCCTGAAGAAAGCCTGACCGAAACAATGTGCGATGCGGTAATTTTTGACGAAGGCGAAATAACCTTTCACCAAATTTGCAACGGCATTCCGTTTCAAAATATCCAGGGTATGGCTTATAGAAGCGATAAAAACAGGAAAGTAACGCGGAGCGCCGATGAAATCATAAACGATATTGTCGGAGGCAAACCGCTTTACGAAATTGACGGTATTGAAGACGACCCCCAAGGACGCGAAATACGACGCAACCTTCCGCGCCCTTTAATGACCAATGCCGAACTTGACGCTCTGCCGTTTGCCGACCTGGACCTTTATGATATTTACCGCTATAAAAACCCAAAGCTTATCGCCCGCGGATATCCGATGATTCAGATGGAAACTTCAAGAGGATGCCCGTTTCACTGCAACTTCTGCAGCGCTGATGACGCCTATCGCGTTTTTAGTCCGGCGAGAGTCGTGGAAGAAATGCTGGAATTCAAACGCCGTGGCATTAAAGAAATCCGCATAATTGACGACCAATTCGCGACCAACATGAAGCGGGCCAAAGCGATTTTTGAACTCATGCTGAAAAAGGGTTTGAAAATCCATATGAACCTTGCCAATGGCGTTAGGGCCGACCGATTGAGCGCGGAACTCTTAAAGCTCGGAAAACGCGCCGGACTCTACCAGCTTGGCATTGGTTTTGAAAGCGGAGACCAAGTCGCCCTTGATTCAATGCAGAAAGGCCTTAAAGACGGGGTTACCACCGGTTTTAAGTGTATGGAAATCATAAGACAAACCGGACTTGAGACTGTTGGCTTTTTTATGTTTGGAGCCGCGGGCGATACCGAAGAGTCAATTAACCGCACTATCGCCTATGCCAAAGCGCTTAGGCCTGATTACGCCAAGGTGACGATTTCCACTCCGTTTCCGGATACGCGTCTGTACGCCGATTTTAAGCGAAAAGGGCTTATCAAAAGCAAGAGATGGGACCTTTACAACATCCACCGCGCTGAAGACGTTTATGAGCACCCGAACGGCCTGAAACCGGAAATGCTGCGGTTTTACTACAACCTTTTTTACAGCGAGTATTACCTTTTCAACTGGCCATATGTGTGGCGGAAATTTTTGAACAGCGTTAAAAAGGGCACTATTTTTTACGACCTGTGGTACGGTCTTAAAACATTTTGTCCCAGACTTATTCCCGGGGACCCGAGGTCAAGCATCCACCTAAAGCCCGTTTTCTTGTATCACGCGCTTCGAAGAAAAATTTTCGGCAAAACCCCGAACGGCCAAATTTCTTCCGACTATGTCAGTGAAGATAAATAAAAAAAATAAACCTCCGCCCTGCGGAGGTTTTTCTAACGCTAATCAGCCAATGGTACGAAGTCAAACGGCGCGGTGTCGCGTTCGAAATCAGAAGTCTGATAGCTCACGGCCTCGACCCAGTACCGCGACCCGTCTTTACTCTCAACAAGAAGCCTTAACTCCGTAAAAGCGCCGTCCATCCTGATAATGGTAGTTTTTTCCTGTGAGCATTGATAATCATTAAAAGGATATGTTAAAACGCGACCACCGATTCTGTACTTCGGCGACTTTTCTTTGTAACCCTTCTTATGCGCCTCTAGACACAAACTGGCGTCTTTATGGGTCTTATATTTCTTAGTGCATACCGGACAATAAGACGTCTTGATGGTTTCTACCCGCGGCATGCCGGATTCTCCTTTTAAATATCAACGACCTGCGTTTGAGGCCCAACACCTCAATATGCCCTGTGCATATGAGACGCGCGCCTTTTTTCAATCCACCCGCATCATAGCACCGACGCAAAAATCTGTCAACATTTGGTTATCAAAATTAAATGGACCACCGAGGTGGCCCATTTTTTAATAGTCGTCAATACTTTCTTTGCAAAGTTCGCAAAAATCGCTCAGTTCGGCGCACTCTTTGCAGATAATCGCGCCCGGAATTTCGGTTTCTTTATCTCCATAGCAAATCTCGCATTTGATAACACGGGGTTCGGGCGGCTTTCCTGCCAGTTTTTTTTGGCATTCGGCGCAGACAGCCATGATTATTCGTCTCCTCTTTTTTCGAGCACCGTTCCTTTTAAAATCGCGCCTCCAAAATCAACCCCCAAAAGACAATCCGCGTCAACCTTACTGAAATCGGCGTCAGTCAAATCCGCTTGGGTAAATTTGGCCTTCCAAAAAATAGACGTCCCAAATTTAGCTCTGACAAATTTGGCAAGCTCGGCATTCACCCCGTCAAAATTAGAAGCTTCAACTTCGGCATCGGTGAAGTCGGCCGAACGAAGATTTGCTTTTCCGAAATTGCTTACCGGGGCCTTAACCCGCCTAAATGTAGCCCCTTCGAGTTCCGCTCTGAAAAACTGCGTCTCGGCAAGTTCCGCTCCGTCAAAACAAGCGCCTTTTAAAATCGCTCCGCCAAAATTAACCTCTTTCAGGCTTGCGCCGTCAAAATGGGCTCCGGTCAAATCCTTGCTTGAAAAATCGGCTTCATCCAGATTCAACCCGCGAAAATCGGCGCCGACAAAAGTTTCTCCTTTAAAATCGTAAACAACTATGCTCGGATCAAAGGCGTTATGGATTAGCACCAGACCCAGCCTCCTTTCGCGCCGTTGGTTCTCAGTTTGAATGTACGAGTCTCGCCGTTAATCTTCGCGTTCTCGATGTCCGCGCCCTCAAGATCGGCGCGTTCAAGATCGGCTCCGCGCAAATCCGCGCGGACCAAAATCGTTTTTTTCAGAGTTGAATTGCTTAGGTTAACCCCCGAAAGATTAGCGTCCGTAAAATCCGCGCCGGAACAATCTGCGTACGCCATATCCGCGCCGGACAAATTCCGGCCGCGAAAATCAGCGCGCCACAGCTTAAGCCGGCGCAAATCGGCTCTGACAAGAGATTCTCCGGCCACTTCGCAAATTACATTACCCGTCAAATCTTTAATTACCACCGATTCCTCCTTTTTTCGGCAAACCGCGGAAATGAATCCGGAAAAATAGGCGTGCCGCCGTCTTGGCAATTCCCCAAACATTTCCCCACCTAAGAACGCTTGAAGTTCCGTAATCCCGCGCCTTAAGGTACATCGGGACTTCAACATAAGAAACATCGCCTCTTTTTACCAACTGCACCAAAATCTCCATCATATATGCCGGGCCGTCTGTTGACATAACCACCGAATCCAAAACAGGACGCCTGAAAAAACACGGGCCGTTGAAATACTTAAGGCGGGTTCCAAAAAGCGTGTTAAACGTTTTAAGATAAACCGCCGAAAGGATTCTCCGGCCAGGTGTCCTAACCCATGGATTTACGGTGTAAGGAATTATGACGTCGGTTTTGCCGATCTGGGCGAAAACATTTTTCATCGTTTCGGGAAGCGTTTCGTTGTCTCCCGGAAACCATCCGGCGTACTCTTTGGTGGCGCAGGAAAGGCCGTGTCTTACCGAATGGCCTAAACCTCTGCTTGCAATGTGGGGTCCGACTTTAATCCGGCCGTCTTTAGAACCCAGCTCGTCCATTATTTTTGGAGTTCCGTCATTGCTTCCGCCGTCAATTAAGATTATTTCAAAGTCGCTAAATCCGTGTTTGTCCAAAGCATCCTTGGTGACTCTTACGGCATTGGCAATATTGCCGGCTTCGTTTAGCGCCGGAATAGCGACCGACACCGAGGGCAGGTTCTTCTTTGGATTTTCTTTTTGCGTCGGCTGATTGTCTTCTATCATAATCAGTTTTATATGCGTGGGATTTGGCTCTAATTCGCAAGGAACATTTCCGCCGGACCCTTCCGGACACGTGCTCATTATTTTAGTCCTCCAGCGAATAGTCTTTTACAAGCTTATAAAAATACGTAAGATTAGTCAATTTTTTGATATGTCCCGGACTTTTGCGCTTTCTCAAGAGCAAAAAGAGTTTTTAAATTAATCAGGTTTTCTTCAAACGAAAAGGGATACTCGCTTCTGCCCTCAATCGCGTCTAAAAAAGCCTTGATTTCGTCATTATACATTTCTTCTTCGTTTACATACCCTTTTTCGGGATTACCTTTTGGCACGGAAATAATATCGGCTGATTTGGAGGCGGCGTCATAGATTTTTATCTGGTGGTCAAAACGCTCCCAATCAAGAACGCCGTCCGTTCCTAAAACACGCAGAGTGCGCTCGGGTTTTCTGGAAATAACGTCAATTAGAATATTGCCCAATATGCCGTTTTTATATTTCAGGCCGGCTAAAATAATATCGTCTGCGTCCATATCCAAATCGGAAACTTTTGTGATTATTCCGGACACGGATTCGGGATTCGAACCCATGAGCCAATTTAGCCAGATAAGCTCAAAAGGAAGCATTTCACGGCAAGCTCCGGTTGCCTTTTTTGAAAAATAAACCTGGCGGTAATCTTCCCACGGATGCCAATCCGGAAGGTATTGGCCCATGTGGTATTGAAAGGCAAGAATTTTCCCGACCCGCCCTTCATCAATAAATTTTTTGATCATTTTTATAGGCGCGTAATATCGAAGAGTCGAAGACGGCGCCATGACAATACCCTTGTCTTGATTTTCCAAAATTTCTTTATAGCCGTCGTCAGTCGTCGGGTGCTCAACAAAAAAATGTTTTTTGTTGGCTATGGCCAAACGAATATATTCGCCGTGCGTGTCCGGCGGAGACGAAATTATGAGCGCGTCAAACTCTTTAGCCGAGACTTTTTTAAAATCATCAACTGTCTTTATGCCGTATTTTTCCTCGGCTTCTTTGCGCCTTTCGGCAGCCGGATCAAAGCCGGTTATGTTTTTTTGGCCGTGCGCAAAAAGATTCCGGATTCTTCGCTTGCCCATAGAGCCGAGGCCTATTTGTAAAAAATTTAAACTCATATCTCTTTTATCCGTTTTTTTATTTTCTTTTTGTTTTTATACAGCACTTCGGCCATTACCCATTCTTCGGGTGTATCTAAATCAACCGAGCGCCATTTGGGACAGACAACGGCTTTTGTTTTTTTAGTGAGAACGGATTTTTCTTTGAGAAAAGACGAAGTTTTTACGATATAGACGATACAGCCGTTTAAAAGATAGGCTTCGCGCCAAGCCTGCATATTGGTTGATTTCGCCTTTTCTTTATTGGCCAAAATAATGTTTTGTTTTTCGTCCAAATAATAAATCCGCGGATGGGTCGGCGCTACGGTCAAAACCGTTGTGGCGTCGGTCCGCTTCATCAAATCCCAGCAAGCGCGTATATCTTCTTGTTCTCTTAGGGGCGAGGTGGTTTGTAAAATCATAATATGCGTCGGCTCATATCCCTCGTCTTTTTTCAGGCGCTTTAAAAGATGGCTAATCGCGCCTGCGACCGGCGCCTTGTCGCCCGCAAGACGTTTCGGCCTTAAATACGGCGCCTCGGCCCCGTATTTTTTAGATATTGCGGCTATTTTCGGCGAATCCGTGTCCACAATCACGCGGTCAATCAGCGGGCTGTTTCTGGCCTGCAAAATAGTATAGGCGATCAAGGGCTTACCCAAAAAATCCCGAGTGTTTTTATTGCGGATTCTTTTGGAGCCGCTTCTTGCCGGAATAATCGCTAAAATTTCTTTGCGCGCCATATTGTTTTAACTTACTTGATGTTTCAATTTCCACTCGCCGTTAACTTTTTCCCAAAGATGCGGAGGACGCCATGAATCAATAATTTCCCAAAAATGCTTTTCATCAATGTCCAAATATTCCAGAAATTCTTTAAAATGTTTTCCTGGAAACTCGCCGTCATAGCGCCTGACCAGCGCCGCTCCTTCCTCGCGGGTAATGTGGCCATCGCGAATTTCATGGGCCGCGTCCGAAGTGGCTCGGCCTATGCCGAATTTTATAAACGCGAGATAAAAATGAAAACTGTCGGTTTTATCGTCCAAGCTCGCGTATTTGGAATATGTCCCTTCGGAACGCCCTTCCGCGTTCGCGGTAAAGCCGGTGTGTTTTTGGGCGTAATAAAAATTTTCCTGCGGCACCCATTTTTTATAGTAAGAAAGCCAGTGCATCTGGGCGCCCAGACGCTCAATATCTTCTTTTTTTGGAGGCCGATAAAAATCAAACGCCGGATCCTTTATCTCACTTGCCGAAAATATGCCCATTTCACAGCCAGCTTTCAAAAGATCGTCTACTCCTCTGCCTTTATAATAAAGGTCGTTCCAATCCTCCGCCGATTCGCTTGGCTTATCGGCATTTTTGGTAAAACCGCTGTATTCGGCTTCTCCATTTTCACCGTAAAACATTAAAGGTATTCCGAATTTTACGGCCATTTGGAAAACGTAGGCTTTCTGTCCGTAAGCAAACGGCTGCCAGGCGTCGCCGGCAACCTCAAAAGCCGTTTTTGCGAGTTTTCTATGCAAAACCCCGTTTGGAAAACAATTAATCGAGGTAAATCCGGAATTCACGAAATTCTGAAAATTTTTCCAGCCGATATCGGTATAAATAAAAGGCGCCCAAGTAACGCAAAGCGGATGCATGCCGTATTTTGTTTTTAAAATATGCGCGGTGTATCCGCTGTCTTTGCCTCCGGAAGAAGGAACAATAACGTCAAAACTTCCGTCACTAGAGCGATATTTGTCGCAGAGTACCGCCAGTTCTTTCTCGCGTTTTTGCCAGTCTATTTCGTTATGCTTTCTCCACGCGTAGCGGCAGGCGGAGCAAACCCCGTTTTCATCAAAAGAAAGACGCGGCCTCTGATTGGACACGACGCATTTCGCGCAAAATTTAACTTCTTTCGGCTGACTCTCCAATTGTTTATCCAGTTTTTTGATCATGCAAGATTTACAAAATTTTTAATTATTTCAAGTCCGGCTTCCCCGCTTTTTTCGGGATGAAACTGGCAGCCGTAAATATTTCCTTTGCTAGCTACCGAACAAAATTCAAATCCGCCGTAATTTGACATGGCAAAAATGTTTTCTTTCCCATGCGGCTTCAAAATATATGAATGGACGAAATACATATTAGCTTTTTCTCCCGGAAAATCAAATAGTGTTTTATTCCATCGGTCTTTTTTTTGCGGATAAATTTCGTTCCATCCGATGTGCGGAATTTTGGCGTCTTTTATGTCCGGGAATCTTACAACCTCGCCCTTAATTATATCCAAACCGTCAAATACGCCGAATTCATGGCCCTTGCTCAATAAAAGCTGGGCGCCGAGACAAATGCCTAAAATCGGCTTGCCGGAATCGGCAAAATTTTTTATGCCGTCTGCAAGACCGCGTGTCTTCAGGCCTTTCATGCCCTCTTCAAACGCGCCGACACCGGGCAAAACCATGGCATCAGCCAAGTCAAGACCGTTTAATTCGTCGGTAATAAAAACATTGTCCGTAAAGCGCCCAAGCGCTTTAGAAATGCTGTATAAATTGCTCAAACCGTAATCTATTATCGCTATTTTAGGATTTTTCATAGTCTGACTTGGATACCTTTTTTAAAAAGATCAATTTTTAATTCGTTTACGGAAATGTCCCCATAGTGAAGCGATGAAGAAATCGCGACGGCATCGGCCTTATCTTTCAAAATAACGTCTTCAACCGTTTGAAAATTTCCCGCGCCCCCATGAGCTATAACTGGAATTGGCGCCCATGAGGTAACAGAGGACACCAGTTCTGATTCATAACCCCTCTTCGTTCCGTCTCGGTCAATGGAAGTAATCAAAACCTCGCCAACGCCGAGCTTTACCGCTTTTTTAATCCATTCTACGGCATCCGCGCCGGTTTTTTCTCTTCCACCGTCGGTATAAGCTTCCCATTTATTTTCGCCTATTTTTTTTGCCTCCACAAAAAGAGCGATACATTGAGAGCCAAAAACTTTCGCGGCCTCTTTCAAAAAATCGGGGTTTTTTATGGCGTGCGTGTTGATGGCCACCTTATCGGCTCCCACCCGCAGAGCATTTTTGATATCCTGAATCGTTCTGATTCCTCCGCCGACGGTAAAAGGCACGAAAATATCGCGCGAAACCGATTTTAATAAATCAAAATCAAAACTCCTCTGATACAAACTGGCAACTATGTCCAGGTAAATTATCTCATCCGCGCCGTCTTTATAATATTTCTCGGCCAGAGCTTTCGGATCACCGACGATTCTTAAAGCCTCGGTCTGAACGGGTTTTACGACATTCGGCCCTTTTATATGAAGAAGAGGAATGATTCGAGTATTTTTCATAAGTTATACGGGATGGGTGAATTAAATTTAGAACGGTAAGCCTTTTCGGCGGCCAGCAGTAATTTAAAATATTTCGGCGAGGCGGTGCATTTAATCTCCTCAACGGTTTTTCTTTGATAAGCCGCGTGTGCGGGTCTCGGCAAAACCAGCCTCTTAAAAACGCCTTTCATTCCCGGCACAGTACTTCGCTTCAAAAAATTACCGATTTCTTTAACGGCAAAATTCGTGTTAAACAATATGTCTTCAAAAGTAATAATCAGCATTTTCTTTTTATAGCCCGGGGATAAATTACGATAGGATTTATCATAGGCGCTATGAAGCGTCAAAATCGCCTTAATAATCCGGTCGGTTTCCGACAATGTTCCGAATTCATCCATCCAGTCCGCGACAAACCAGGGAACCAGGCCGTTTTTAGACTGCAAAGTGATGCTAAAAAATTTCGGATCTGTTCCATAGCGATTGCCGTATCCTCTTTTCATCCATTCGTAGACCAAACTCATGGGACTTCTTCTTAAACAAACCGCTTTCAGACCCGGGAAGGTTTCAAAATAAATCTTTATCGTTGACAGTAATTCGTGCGTTATAAATAAGTTATAGGGTTTTTCCTTTTTAAACATCTTTAACGCCGAATCGCCGTCGGGCTGATCAACCCTTTTAAGATATTTTTTATAAAGAGGGTGATTAAAAATTGAGGACAGGTCTCCCCGCCTGTGATTTAAATTTCTTCCTATCAGCGCGTCGTAAACGCATATGTCTATTTCCTGTCTAATCAATTCTTGAGCGGCTCTTTTGTCTAAAAAGCCGAAGGATTCCAAAAACGGCAGGAATTCCAGAGGACCGTGATATTGAATCGGTTCCACTCCGCGAAAAGCGGTCAGAATATTGCCTAAAACAAATTTTCCCGATCTGGACACCCCGTCAACGATTAACAAATCCTTAACCAGGGTTTTTCGGCTGCCCAATTTAAATTTAATTTTCTTTTTAAACATGGGGTTCGAATACTTCTTCGCCGTTTTTTACCGCCCGGATTATGCCTTCGGCAATTTCCGGCCTCATAAGCCATGCGGGCGGCAATTTTCCCTGAACCAGCATGCTTCGCAATTCCGTGCCGCTGATATCCGCCACTTCATCCCCGCCTGCTTCTTCGAGAGAGGCGACATAAGTCTTTCGGGTTTTGGAATACAGGGCCTGCAATTTGACTATTTTAATCGCGATGTCCGGAAAAAGAGCAAAAATTTCCAAAGACGCGTTCGGTTCGTAAAATTTACCGACACCGGTATGGTCCCGGCCGACAATAAAATGGCTGCAGCCGAAATTTTGACGGCAAAGCGCGGTAAATAACGCCTCCCGCGGACCGGCGTAACGAGAATAGGTATTAAAAGCGGCCAAAACAACCTTATCCTTCGGATAAAATTTCTCCATCATTTTTTTATAACTCTGAAGTATGTACTTTGCTTTAAAATCTCCCGGTTTTTTAGCGCCGACAACAGGATGAACAAACAAGCCGTCGCAGTTTTCTTGCTCTAAAGCCCGCATTTGTATGAATTCATGGCCCCGATGAATCACATTCCTGGTATGAAACCCGACTATTTTTGACCACCCCCTCTCCCGAAAAATGTTTCTGGCTTGTCTTGGAGATAATTCGTATTCCCGGCTGTCCTTTTTTAGACGCTTAAAAAAATCAATTTTGCCGGCCAAAAAAACCGGCTGGAGCGAAAGCGTCATTTTCACTCCGGGATGTTTTTCATCAACAGTTCCGTATAACTTTTCCGCCAATTTTTCTTTGTCAAAGCCGTATTTTTCTTCCAGGCGCAAAATAGCCGTTGGATTGCCATCGGTGTCCGCCAACACGGCCTCGCTGCCGATTTTTAACGGCTCGGCATCAGACTTAGAAACATCCAAAAGAATGGGCACCGGCCAAACAATTCCATTTTTAAGCCGGTGGGAGTCCAATACGCTTTCCAAATCGGCTTTGCCCAAAAACCCCTCCAGAGGACTAAAAGTCCCGAGGGCGATTTGTTCAAGGTCCATGAGCTGGTTTTGATTAAGCCTGATTTTGGGCAGTTTTTCCAAATAATCCGGCGATGGAGCGGCAATAATCCGGTCAACCAATTCCCCGCCGTGAGGGAGTATTAAATTGGAAAAAGAAAAAGATTTCAAAAGAAAATCCCGCGATTCCAAAAGATTTACCAAAAAATTTTCCTTATCTGCCGATAACTTTTCGGTTTCAACATTTTCCCGCACGTGATTAATCAGCCGGTTGAGCATATTAACGCACTCTATGGGATATTTCCCGATAGCGGTTTCCCCGGCGAGCGCCAAGCCGGTCGCGCCGTCTATAATTGTGTTTATTACGTCATGAACTTCCGCTTGGGTCGGTCTTTTGTCGTTGGTCATTGTCTCCAAAAGATTGGTTGCGACAATAACCTCCTTATTTTGTTTGCGAGCGCGGTGAATAATGATTTTTTGGGCAAAGGGTATCTTTTCTAAAGGCAGTTCTTTGCTTAAATCGCCGCGGTCAACCAAAATATAGTCTGACTTCCCAATAATCTCGTCCAACTTTTTCAAACCGTCCAAACACTCGATTTTAGAAATTATCTTAGCGGAATAGTTGGCGGCTTTCCTTACCTCGTCTACGGCATTTCCGGAACGCATAAAAGAAGCGGCGATAAATTCCACCCCCTCCTCCAAACCGAGAGCGATGGATTGATGGTCGGCCGGGGTTAGCGCCGGAATTGCGTAACTGCGGCCATTCCAGGAATCCACCACGACGCCCTTATTTTTTTTTAAGACTCCGCCATTCACCACTCTGGCTACAATATATCCGCCGTTTAAAGCGGAAACGTCCGCAATCTGCAGAATCAAGCCGTCAAAACCAAAACGCAAAGTGTCGCCCTCTTCCAACTGCGAAACGACTTCGTTCGGGGTTAAGGAAAAACCGCTTCGATTCCCTTTTACCGCGTCGCGGTAAATTTTAATCTCTTCATTTGCCTCCAAAACGACTTCTTTTTCAGCCAAGTCCCCGCTTCTGATTTGCGAGCCCTGGGTATCGATAATTAAGGGGATGCCGGCTTTTTTTGACAGGCCGATAAAATATTTCAAATCCTCAAGCGAGGAGTGGGACATATTAACGCGCGTGAAATCAACGCCTCGGTCGCGCATCTTCATGAGGTCTTCAAATGTTTTGGTAGCCGGACCAAGAGTAACTATAATTTTAGTCCTCGCGGAATGCATAATATAAAAACTGTATTATATTATCGGATTTTTGTCAATCCGAATATCGCGCGGATTTTATCGTTTAGAAACGCGAGTTTAACGCGCCCGGACAGAAAATACAGCGCGCCTACGGACAAAATAACAAACGCGGGAATGGCCGGCATATAGTAGCGCATGGCGGTCTGCCCGGTCACAAAAAACATATAAAAGAAAGCGGGTAAAATAAACCATAAAGTTATGATGAAAGCGAGGCCCCGGTCTATTTTTCTAATATAAAAATATCCGCCGAGCGCCGTAAGCGCTATTAAAATGAAAGCCGGAACGGAAAGCCATGAATACTCCGCGGCTCTTACAAACATGTGGGAAAGATTTTCTATTCCCCACATGGCGTGTCCCCGAACCGTGCCCGCGGCGATCCAGTCGGTGTAATATTCCCTTTGGTAGCCAAAAGAAAGTGGGGAGCCGTAAAAATAAAAATTAAATAAAAATTGCGGGATAAATCCGATTAAAGCCGATACGGAAAAATAAAAAAGCTTTTTGTATTTATCGGCTGCTTCATATAAAAAAATGGCTAAAAATATGACGGCTCCGACGGTAATGTTAGACATCCGGACCATCATCGCGAAACTGACCAAGGGGCCCAGCCACGCGTAATGCGCGGGAGAGGCTCCTTTTTTGAGCCGCAAAATAAAAAGGAAAAGAAAAAGCGTTAAAATCGACATAAAAGTCGCCAGCGGTTCGGCCATGGCGCTCATCCACAGCGTATGCACGAAATTGTTGTCATTCCAGGTGTGATTCACGAAATCCGGCCCGAAATTTCTGAAAATATAATAGACAAACGGGGAAAAAATAAAAATCAGGCCGGATAAGACCGCCGGCGCGATCTTTCGGAAAATTAAAAATGAGGCTCCGACCAACAGGGCCAGAGCCGCCGAAAAAAGAAAAATTCCGTTAAATAAAACAACCGGAAAAAAAATATCAAAAAAGTCCGTGCCAAACGCGGCGATGAACGGAACGAGCACCAGCGCGAAACCGATGGTTTTCGTCATTTCCCGCGGTTCCAAATGATAAAAACCGTTGGCGATAACATAATACGCCTCGTCATCTCCTTCATGCACGGAAAGAATCGGAGCCTGAAGCCGGAATATTTCCAGATGCGGCAAATTCTGCGCGATGACCAGAGAAAAAAGCCTGACAACGATTAAGGCAAGAATAATCACCGAAAAAATCCGCGTCTTGGTGTATTTTTCCGCTAACGAATCCATTTACCAAGCATAGCATAATTTGTCTAAAAACCGGGGTTGATAAATCGGGTCTAAAGTGATATTATTTTAAAAATATGGATGACTCCGCCGGTTTCAAACGTTGGCATTATGGCCTTTTCGCGCTTTTGGTGTTTATCGCCGGGGCTCTGATTTTATTTTGGCCGGAACTCGCCGGAAAAAATTTCCCCCCGATGCATTTCATAGGCCTGTATCACTATATATATTTCACGGCGATGGGTTATTTCATCAACACGCTTGGAATACTTCCAAACTGGTGGCCGGCTTATGATTCGGGTTATCCGATTAATCTGACGCTGGACGCTTTTTTAAACCCTATTTTTCTTCTGACCTTAAAATTTCTGCCGCCATTTTTGGCCAATAACTTGATGATTTTTTTTCTGTTTATCATAAACGGATTAAGTTTTTATGTACTTGCCCGAAATTTGAAATTAAGCCGGGTCGGGAGCCTGATTGGAGCGATTTCTTACGCTTTCTCGGGCGTAGTCATCAGACATTCGGTGGTAACCGGAATCGCGGCCTTGATGCCGTTCTTGCCTCTTTCGTTTCTTTGCCTTCTGAAAATTTTTGACGGCAGACTCAAGTGGTTTTGGGCATGGCTTGCTCTCATGATTTACGCCTGGATCGGGGGGTGGTCGGAAATGGTTATCTACGCTCTGACCGCTCTTTTCTTTTTTGCCGTATATCTTATTTTTCAAAAAAGAAGTTCCGAAAATTTCAGCTATAAATATCCTCTGCTTTTTTTCGCCGTAATTCCAATCAGCATGGCTCTTCTTGCGCCGTGGTTTTTATCTGTCCTTCATTTCATAGCCGATTCTTCCAGATCCGGCGGCGCGGATCTCGCGGCCGCGTCTTTTATGCCGACCACCCCTTCCCATTTCCTGCACATGTTAAATCCTCGGATATCCGTTCCTTACGGGGATCTGCTTCCGTTTTTTCCTCTCGGCAATCATCCTAATTTCCTATTTTTCGGCACTCTGCCTCTTTTACTCGCGCTTTCGGTTTTTTTCATTAAAAACATTAAGGAAAATAAGTACCTGCCGTTTTTTATTGGACTCGCCGCCGGCTCTGTTTTGATGACCATCAACCACTCTCCCCTATTCTGGCTTTTCCATCAGCTTCCGGTATTAAAGTGGTTCGGAGGCTATTGGAAATGGTCCTTTGTTATTGTTTTTTCGCTGGCCATGCTTGCCGGCTACGGCATGGACAACATCGAAGATTTTTTCAAACATCGCTTTTCCAAGCGCGCGCTTATAATTTTATGGACCCTGTTTGCGCTCGCAGCGCTTGGGGCCGGCATGGTTGCCGTTTTTGACGGCCAAATTGAGTCATTCATTACTTCTTACGGAGTCACGCACTATCAAAACACGCCCGACAGAATTTTCACCCGATCGGGCACTTATTATGAAGACCTGATAGGGACAATAGCCGCTAGTTTAACGTATAATTTTTCTTTCAAAAGCGGGTGGGTAATATTAATGTCCTCGCTTTGGTTCTTTGCTCTTTTATATTTAACCCTGGGAAAATATGCCGGTTTTGACCGCCAAAAGTGGAGAGCGGCCGGGGTGGCAGTGGCGTTTGCCGGAAGCGTTCTGCCGTGGTACGGAGTTATGGAGGGACCAAAGACATCTTATCTTAAAGAAGAGCCGGAAACCGCGAAATATATTCACGCATCGGAGAACTACTCAAGCTACAAGCTTCCCCTGGACTCTTCGTCAAAAGACCTTGCGCCATTTAGAATTTTTATCTACACGCCAGAGCAATTTGTCGCCGA
>CAYPMM010000010.1:0-25671 GCA_964412115.1 uncultured Candidatus Saccharibacteria bacterium
CAACTTTGGTTACCTCGCAGTCAGATCCACCACGGGTTCTGACATACGCATTGCTGGCATGGACTCAAGCAACGATGTGTACTTGGGCGCGATTGATAACGCTGGCGGAGCGGTTCACATACGGGAAGATGGCACAAACCTGATCTCTCTCTCTGGAGGCGCGGTTACGATATCTTCAGTAACAGATAACACTACTATAAAGGGCGAAGACGATGTTAATATTAGTATAGACGCCAATAATGACAGCGCCGGGGCGACGTTTAATATCTATCAACATGACGCAGGCACTCTGCGTATGCAGGTAAGTGAAGCGGGAGCCCTCACTCTTTCTTCCGGCATTACCCAGGACACCGCCGGACAAAATGTCTGTATCAACACATCCACCTTTGTGGTTAGCCGCACTTCTGGCGCTGACTGCACGGCTTCCTCCCTTAGATTTAAGGAGAATATTAAAGACCTTTCTTACGGACTCTCCGATGTTCTTTCTCTTCGTCCTGTAACCTTCCAATATAAGCCTGAGATGAACGTGGGCACATCAACAAACCTTGGCTTTATCGCCGAAGAGGTGGAGTCGGTAATTCCGGAAGCGGTCAATTATGATTCGGAAGGGCTTGTCTATAACATTAACTACGGCAATTTGACCGCTCTTCTTGCGAGCTCTATACAGGACATCTCAACAATCCTCGGCCTTAAAAATGCTTCCACCACTTTGTCCTCAATGGCGATTGACGCTGACGGCAACGTCGGCATTGGCATAGCCGCGCCGGCTTACAAACTCCATGTCATAGGCGACGTGGCGGCCACTTCTTTCGTGAACATTTCTTCTCGTGAATTTAAAAAAGACATAAGTTATGTCGGCTCGGCGGAACAGGGAGGCATTTTGGACAAACTTAAAGAAATTCGGGTTGCCAAATATCGCTACGAGTTTGAAGACGAATCCGCGCCCTTGCGAATCGGCCTTATTGCCGAAGAATCGCCAGCCGAGATTTTGTCGGCTTCGGGCGGAGGCGTGGACATTTACAAACTCTCCACTTTCACTTTGTCGGCGGTGCAGGCGCTTCAGATTGATTTGGAAGAATTGACGGCAAGAGTATCCGACTTGGAAACGGCGTTTCCAAGTTCGGGCGGAGGCTCTGGAATTTCACTGCAAGCGGTTTTGGATTACTTCACGAGCTTAGGGGTCAGCATAACGCAGGCAATCACCCGAATCACAAACTTGGCAGTCGGCACGCTTCAGGTGGAAAACAAACTCTGCGTGGATGACGTTTGCGTAAATAAAGACCAATTAAAGGCGCTTTTGGTGTCGGCAGGGGGCATTTCGGCCTCAACCGCCGACGGGGAAACCGAAGAAGCGGTCGCACCGCCAACGGGCGGAACGACCGCGGATGCAACAGACACCACGCCGCCGGTCATCACAATAATCGGGTCGAATCCGGCGGAAATCGCAGTCGGCGCGACCTACGGCGATTTGGGGGTGACGGTGACGGACAATGTTGATTCAAACTTGGGATATTCAGCGACGCTTGACGACCCAACGTACACCGAAGCGGTTTGGTTTTCGCAAGGCGATGGCCTCGCGCTTGATACTTCAGTCGCGGGCGCGCACACCATCACATACAAAGCGGCTGATAACGCCGGAAACGCGGCGACAGTCCAGAGAACGGTGAATGTGAACGACCCTAACGCGACACAAACCGAAACAACCGAAATCGCCTCAACAACGCCTAGTGAATAGGGAAAATTCTCGAGAAAAGTTTGACATTTACTTTCTAAAAAATATAATAAAAGTATGGTAAAATTAATAGAGAAAAAAAATAGAATACGAGCTCCGTTCACCATTGAATTTGATCGCGAAGATGACGGGCGTTGGATCGCGGAGGTTCAGGAAATTCCCGGGGCACTGGCTTACGGCACCACAAAAAAAGCAGCTTTGAGTAAAGTTTATGCCATTGCTTTAAGAACTCTCGCCGATAGAGCAGAAGAAGGACGCGCGCTTTCGTCGCTTTCATATCTGTTCGATTATGAAGCGGCGCGCCGTTAAAGCCAGGCGTGTCCTTGCCGAGCTCTTAAAAATCGGTTGGCGGATTAAGCGACAAAAAGGATCTCACAGGATTCTTGAAAAATCCGGCCGGCCGGATTTTACTTTTGCTTTTCACAACCGCGAGGAAATAGGCACACGGATGCTCGCTCGTATAGCAAAGCACACAGGTCTAACCCCAAACAACACTTAGAAACATGATAAATAAATTTCTTAAAACTATTTTGGCCGCAGTTTTACGCCTTGAGAGCCGTCTGATTTTAAAAAAATATAAGCCGGAAATAATTTCCATTACCGGCTCGGTGGGCAAGACTTCCGCCAGAGAAGCGATATACACGGTTTTGGGCGCGCGTTTTAATGTCCGGAGAAGCAACAAAAGCTATAACACCGAGCTTGGCGCTCCCCTTACCATTATAGGAGAGGAGAATCCGTGGTATTCGCCGTTAGGATGGGCGAAGGTAATTTTAAAAGGGCTGGGTCTGATTTTAAAATCAACCCCCATGTATCCTGAAAAAATTATTTTAGAAATAGGGGCGGACCGTCCCGGAGATATAGAGAAACTAGCGCGCTTCAAACCGCATATCGCCATCGTTACCGCGATAGGCGAAATTCCGGCGCATGTTGAATTTTTTGCCGGACCCGAAAAGGTGGCTGAAGAAAAATCAAAACTGGTTGAAGCTCTAGACGTCCAAGGGTGGGCGGTTTTAAACGCCGATGACGACGCTGTTTTTGACATGAAAAAAAAGACCCGGGCCAAAGTCATGACTTTCGGCTTCGGAGAGGGCGCTGACATCCGGGCCTCGGAATATAAATTCTTGGTGAACGAAACGGAAAATAAACCCGAGGGGATAACATTTAAAATGGATTACGCGGGTTCCTCGGTTCCGGTAAGGATACACGGTTCTTTCGGTAAACAAAGCGTTTATGCCGCTTTGGCCGGGGCCGCGGCCGGAATAATTTACGGAATGAATCTAGTGGAAATTTCGGAAGCGTTAAGTTTGTATAAGGCTCCGTCGGGACGCCTCAAACTGGTAGAAGGCGAAAAGGAGTCCTGGATTTTGGACGACACTTATAACGCTTCTCCTCAATCTACGCACGCGGCAATAGATGTTCTGCGCGATCTTCCGGCCAAACGCAAAATCGCTGTTTTGGGCGACATGCTGGAGATTGGGAAGTTTACGATCCAGTCGCACCAGAAAGTCGGGGACCAGCTTAAAGACGTTGCCGATATCGTAATCACCGCGGGCCCGCGGGCAAAATTTATCGTCCAGGAACTTATGGACCACGGTTTTCCTTCGGACAAAGCGATGAATTTTTATGATTCGCGGGATGCCGGGCGCGAGCTTGAGAAATTAATTCAGCCCGGCGACTTGATTTTAGTCAAAGGGTCTCAAGCCATGCGAATGGAGCGCGTTGTTGAAGAGGTGATGGCGCATCCCGAAAAAAAAGGAGAGCTCCTTGTCAGACAAGAGCCGGAGTGGTTAAATAAAGAGTGATTTTTGCCCCTGTCGTCTAGCCTGGCCCAGGACGCCGCGTTCTCATCGCGAAAACCCGGGTTCGAATCCCGGCGGGGGCGCCGACGAGCTACCAATCCATTCTGGCCAAAACTTCCTGGTCTAAAATGTATATCGTGTTGTTTAAAACCGCGAAAAGCGGACTTTTTCCTTTGTAAACCGGCTGGAAGTTTTTAGCACCGCGATTATCCAGATCAAAAGCAAAGACTCCGTTTTCAACCGCGACCAGCGCCACGTCGCTCCTTTTGGGAAAAAATGACGCGTGCCTTATTGAGTGTTTGGTTTGATATACGATTTCTTCGGCCGATGAAAGAAAATAGGGCACAGGCAAGGAGATCCAGTTTACCCGGACATTTTTGTCGTCGTACCATATTTTGGCTTTTTGGCGGTAATCCAAACTTGTTTTATGAGGAAGAGAGTCCGCGGTTTCATCAAGTTTTACCGGACTGTTTTTTGCCAAAACGGTTCTTTTGGTGAAATCAAAACTCAAGGCGAGGGTTTTGGCGTCAAAAAATACGTCGGCTTCGTTTGGGCGAAAAGCCGCGGTTTTCAATTTACTGCCGTTTGATAAAAGTTTTTTTGAAGCGGAATTCGCCGGAGTCAAAAATTCATTGCTTTCAGGGAGATAAAAATTGAGCGTGTAGGAAGAACCCTTTTTTTCTTCCAGTAAAAGAAGCGGATTTTGGTCCGAAGAGTAAATTGACTCAAACTGCCCCTTTAAAAGAACTTCTCCGGTTATATTTTGGGGGAGCATAAACGCTTTGGCTTCAGCCACTTCGCTTTCGGCAACCGCGAGGTTTTTTGCCCACGGCCAATAGCCGTCTTTTGAAATCATTACCGAATAGGAATCCGGCGTCAGGTTTTGGACAAAAACTCCGCTTTGCAAAAAATTGGTGTTTTTTATCAATTTGCCGTTAAGAAAAACCGAGGCCCCGGATTCCGGAACCGCCACAAAAATCCCGCCGGTCATTTTTATTTTAAAATCGGAGGTAAGTCTCCAGCCGGAAGAATAAAGGGCTATAGGAGGCGCTATAATCAAAAAAATAAGCACCGAAAGCCAGAATAATTTTCTTCTAGTTTTAATGGTCATGTTTTAATGGGTATGGCATTATTATATGATAAAAAAATGGCTAAATCCAGTAAATGGACTATCGGAATTGATGAGGCCGGACGCGGGCCCCTTGCCGGCCCGGTAACTTTAGCTGCCGTAATCTGCCCGAAAAACGTGGCCTTAAATTTTTTCTTCGGCATCAAAGATTCCAAGCGTCTTACTTTAAAAAGGCGGGAGGAGTGGCTGAAAAAAATTAAAAGCCATCCTAAAATTTTTTATCTGGCAGTTTCGGTGGGTCCCGCGATTATAGACCGCGTTGGCATCGCTTGCGCCATAAGACAAGCCGTGGGACGCGTTTTATGCAGGATTGATGCCGGAAGGTTCGGAAAAACTGAAATATTGCTCGATGGCAGTTTAAGGGCGCCTGAAAAATATCCGCAAAAAACTATAATTAAGGGCGATGAAAAAATTCCGGTGATAGCCGCGGCTTCAATCGTGGCCAAAGTTTCGCGCGACCGAAAAATGATGCGTTTTTCGCGCTTGTTTCCCAAATACGCCTTTGAAATTCACAAGGGCTACGGAACGCGCCTGCACTATAAAATGCTCAAAAAACACGGCCTTTGCCGGATTCACCGCCGCTCATTTTTGAAAAATATGATTTAAATAGCGAAATCTACTTTTGAAACGCAATGCTTTAAATAAGAACGCGCATCATCCCGCCTCGCTTAAATGCTCCAAAACCTTGAAAATTGGAATTTTTGCTTTGGAAAAATAAAGCGGTACCCCGTTTGCCCCAGCCCTTTTGCAAAAACGATTGGGTTTCAAACTGCGAAAACCCCCAAACTAAGTTTTGGTTAAACTAAAACTTAGTTTGAAACCCCGTTTTCGCAGTTTGGGAGTTTTCACAAAAGGGCTGGGTTTTCCGACCGCTATTTTTCCTCGCAAAAAATATCAATTTTCTACGGCTTTTCCGCAAGGCGTTCGGCTGGATTACGCGCGTTCTTGGCGTTGTGCTTCGACGACTAATTTTAACAGGGCTTTTGACTTTATTTGAGCAATAACATATAATAAACCTAATGGTAGTCAGAATGCGTTCAACCCGGTCGCATACCGGACACAGAAGGTCGCACCACGCTTTATCCGCGAGCGCGACTGTTTTGTGCTCCAAATGCGGAGAGAAAAAGCTTCCGCAGAGAGTTTGTTTTAACTGCGGGACTTATAAAGGCCGGGAGGTTGTTGATGTGTTTAAAAAATTAAATAAAAAAGAAAAAAAGAGAAAAGAGAAAGAGCTGGAAGAGCAGAAGGCGGAAAATAAACCAATGGACGCCGCGGAACTTTCCAGAAAGTAAGGGAACACTTATCCCGTTAGATAGCGCAAGTGCTTCATCTAACGGGATGCTCAAATTTAATTATTCACTAACGTTCATTTAAATTTGGCACATGGCCAATCGTCATCTTTCGCGAAGCGTAGTACTGCAGACCCTTTTTGAGTGGGACTTTAACGGTTTTGAGGAAAAAATCGTCCAGGAAATTATGAAACGCGACCTCGGCGAATTTGCTCCGGGCCTTGACGACGGAGGTTTTTCGGAAAAATTGCTTAAAGGCATAATCAAAAAACGAAAAGAGCTGGATAAAATAATAGAAAAAGCGGCTCCCGAATGGCCTTTGGCGCAAATAGCCATGATTGACCGAAATGTTTTAAGAATAGGGCTATATGAACTTCTTTTCGGCGACAGGGACGAGGTTCCGCCGAAAGTGGCGATAAACGAAGCAATTGAGCTGGCAAAAAACTTCGGCGGCGATTCTTCGGGACGTTTTGTCAACGGGGTTTTGGGCACGGTTTACCGCGAAATCGGAGAACCGGGCAAAGACGACGACTCCAAGAAAAAAAGAATATCCGACCCGTCCAAACTTCCTCAAGAGGACTTGGGGGGCGGGGTGGTGTATCGCCGTGAAAAAGGCAAACTTCGCTTCGCTTTGGTGCATGATGTTTTCGGCTACTGGACGCTGTCTAAAGGGCACCTTGAAGAAGGGGAGGACACGCGCGAGGGGACGCTTAGGGAACTCAAAGAAGAGCTTGGTGTTGAAAACATAGTTTTAGGCGATGAACTGGGCGTCAACGAGTACATAGCTTCCGACCCTAAAAAAGGCCCGGTAAGGCGGCGTGTTTCTTATTTTTTGGCTGAAACCGAAGATAAGGACTTAATCCTCGGACCATCAGGAGGATTGGATGACGCCAAATGGTTTGGAACCGATGAAATAAACGATTTAAAAATATACGACGACATCAGGCCGCTGATAAAAAAAGCGGAAGAAAAATTAAAATGAAAGACCTCTCCGATTTTGAGACAAAAATAGAATATCAGTTCAAAAATAAGAATTTACTTACCGAAGCTTTTACCCACCGGTCTTATTTGAATGAAAACCCGTCGTGGCCCGGGGCTCATAACGAACGCCTTGAATTTTTAGGCGACGCGGTTCTTGAGCTTGTGGTGACCGAAGCTTTGTTTGCCATGTTTCCGGAAAAACCCGAGGGCGAGCTTACCAGCATCCGCGCAGCACTGGTAAACGCGGTCATGCTTTCAAGCCTGGCTTCGGAACTGGACATGAATAATTTTCTGATTTTATCCAGAGGCGAAGCCAAGGATGTCGGCCGGGCGCGCGGATATATTTTAGCCAACGCCTTTGAGGCCCTGGTCGGCGCGATTTATTTGGACGGCGGATACGAGGCGGTAAAAAAATTCATTAATAAGAACCTTTTGCCCAAAACCAAAGAAGTCATGGAGTACCAGCTTTACCGGGACGCCAAAAGCCTTTTTCAGGAACGCGCCCAGGAATTTGCGGGTATTACTCCCAATTACCGCGTGCTTGAAGAATGGGGACCGGACCACGACAAACATTTTGTCGTCGGGGTTTATTTGCAAGACCTGCTTATTGCTTCGGGCGAAGGCCCTTCAAAACAGATGGCGGAGCAAAACGCGGCCGAAGGCGGACTTTCGGCTAAAGGATGGAAGTAATCCGCCATGATTCTTCGGCTGAAAAAATTGGAGCTGTCCGGATTTAAGTCTTTTGCCAAACCGGCCCATTTTGATTTTGCCCGTCCGATTACCGCGATTGTCGGTCCGAACGGCTCCGGAAAGTCAAATGTCGCCGAATCCCTTCGCTGGGTTTTGGGCGAGCAATCGCTTAAAAGCATCCGCGGAAAAAAGGGCGAGGACCTTATTTTTAACGGCTCTCAAAGCGCTCCCCGAATGGGCAAAGCTTCGGTGGCGCTTTATTTTGACAATTCAAAAAAACAATTTCCGGTTGAATTCGGCGAGGTGGTAATAAGCCGAAGGGTTTATAGGGACGGCAAAAACGAATATCTTTTAAACGGCTCCGAAGTCCGATTGAAAGATATTGTTGAACTTTTGTCCAATGTCGGTCTCGGAGTCTCACAGCACCACATAATCGGGCAGGGAGAAGCCGACCGGGTTTTGTATTCGTCTCCAAAAGAAAGGCAGTCGGCCATTGAAGACGCTTTGGGCCTTAAAATTTATCAGTTCAAAAGGCAGGAGGCCGAAAGAAAATTGGCCAGAACCGAAGAAAACATGCGCCAGGCCCAAGCGCTGCAAAAAGAAATCGGGCCGCACCTGAAGCATCTGGAGCGCATGGTTGAAAAGTTCAATCAGGCATCGGCCATTAAATCCGACCTTGAAAAACTGCTCAACGTTTATTTGTCGCGCTCAAAGGCGTCTTTGGAAGCCATGGGCGCGGGACTGGCGTCAAAAAAAGAACAGCCGTTAAAAGAAATTGGCGACGTTGAAAAAAAGATCGGGGAATTAAAAAATAAGCTCGCCGAGCTTGAAAAGATTGAAAAAGAACCCGGTGAAGCCAAAGAGTTTGACCTGAAACTGGCGAGCCTTCGCGAAAGAAAGATTAAAATAGAGCGCGACTTGGGAAGGCTGGAGGGAATGCTTGAGGCGGCGGAATCGGCCGAATCTTCGGCCGGAGAAGAAAAAATCTCCCGTGAAGAGGTGGAAGCTCTGCTTGCCGACATAGACAACTCTTTGACCTCGGCCATGGATACGGATGTTCTTGAAGAAGTGCGCGCCATAATTCAGGAAGTCGTTTCGCAAATAAGCTCATTTGTGGCGGGCGCTTCTTCATCCGAAGAGGCCAAATCGCCTAAAACAAATTTGCGTGAAAAGAAAAAAAATCTTGAAGAAGAACTGGCGCGATTGACCGGCGAAGAAAAGATGCTGGCGCAAAAACAAGAACAGTCAAAATCGTCTTTTTACGAATCCTTGCGGGCGCAAAGAATGTTTGCAAACGAGCTTTTTGAGCTTGAGGCCAAGGCCAACGATTTGAGAAACACGGTTAGAACTTTTGACATAGAGCGGGAAAAAATAAAATTACGCGAAGAGGAGTTTGTAAAAGAGACGGAGGAGGCCAAAAGGCACTTGGGCGAAGATAAAGTGAAACTTGCGCAGGCCGAGGCTTTAAGCGAGCCGGAGCGGGAGAAAGCCAAAAAAGAAATAGACCGCCTGAAGTTTCGCCTGGAAGAAGCCGGCGGAGTTGACCCGGCGATAGTTAAAGAATACGAGGAAATAAAAAACAGGGATGAATTTTTTACCAAAGAGCTCGACGATTTGATTAAAGCCGCGAAAGGTTTGCGCCAGATTTCGCGCGAACTTGCTGAAAAAATTGAACAGGATTTTTCGGGCGGAATAGAGAAGATAAACAAGGAGTTCCAGAAGTTTTTTGAAACTATGTTCGGGGGAGGCAAAGCGAGACTCGCGGTTATTCGACCGCAAAAACACGCCAAAACCTCGGACGAAGAATCGGAAAGTGAAATGGCCGAAGGCCTGCCCGCCGAAGATTTGGCAAAGGAGGGCGGAGTTGATATAGACGTAAATCTTCCGCGGAAAAAAATAAAAGGGCTGGACATGCTTTCCGGCGGCGAGCGGGCGCTTACTTCAATCGCCCTGTTATTCGCCATGTCCGCGGTCAACCCTCCTCCATTTTTAGTTTTAGACGAAACCGATGCCGCTTTAGACGAATCGAATTCGCGGAGATACGGCGAAATGCTAAAAAGCCTTTCGGTAACAACACAGATTATTACCATTACGCATAACCGCGAGACCATGAAACAGGCCGGCGTTTTGTATGGCGTCACTATGGGTTCCGACGGCGTAAGCCGGATGCTCTCGCTTAAATTCTCCGAGGCCGAAGAAATCGCGCAGTAAATCATATAAATATTGACTTTTTTTCTGGATTTTATAAACTGTATTCCATGTTGGTAATACGATTACAGCGCGTGGGCAGGAAAAACGACCCTGGCTTCAGGCTGGTGGTAACGGACAAAAGACGGGCGGCTAAAGCCGGTTATTTTGTCGAGCTTTTGGGCGCTTATAATCCAAGACAAAAAACGTCAAATTTCAAAGAAGACCGGATTAAATACTGGATTTCGGTTGGCGCCAAGCCTTCCGATACCGCGCATAACCTTCTGGTTTCAAAAAAAATTATTTCCGGAGCGAAAATAAACGTTTCCGCGAAATCAAAGAAACAGGAAGAGAAAGCGCCCTCAAGCGCCGTCGTTGAAGAAAAAGCCATAGCGGGGTAAAATTAACTGATGATTTTGGATATCGCGATTTTTATAATCGTGCTGGCGGTTTTAATCTTGGCGCACGAATTCGGGCACTTTATTGCCGCGCGAAGAAACGGCGTGAGGGTGGATGAATTCGGTTTCGGCTTTCCGCCGAGGCTTTTCGGTTTTAAATACGGCGGCACCCTGTACTCCTTAAACCTTTTTCCATTGGGTGGTTTTGTGAGAATAGCGGGCGAAAACGAAGCCGTTTCCGACGACCCGGATAATTTCGCGTCCAAAAATCTGCCTGCCCGCGCGTCAATTATTGTCGCGGGGGTGCTTTTTAACGTAATTTTGGCGTTTATTATTTTTTCGGCCATAGCCGGATTCGGCGTTCCGGTTGATACCGAGGATTCTTATTGGTCGGGGAGAATTGATACCAAAGCCCTTACGGTTGTTGAAGTTTTAAAAAATTCTCCGGCCGAAAAATCCGGTTTTAAAATGGGTGATGAAATTCTAACGCTCAAATCCGTTTCGGAATCGGTAACTCCGCGATCAACTTCCGAAATTCAGGAATTTACCAAGGCCAACGCCGGAGACAAAATTGACGTTGAAATCAAAAGGCGCTCCGAAAACTTTATTTTATCCGCGGACTTGGACGAGGGAGCAGCGCCTTTGGGAATCGCGACCGCCGATGTCGGAAAAATAAAAGCCCGGTGGTATTTGGCGCCCATAGTCGGTCTGGAGCTCACTTTTCTTGCCGTTTTGCGGACACTTCAAGGGTTCTTTTTTATACTAACGCTCCTTTTTTCCGGCGAGTCCGTCGCCGGTTTTGTAAGCGGTCCAGTTGGAATATTCACTTTGGTTTCAGGAGTCTTGGATTTCGGACCAACGGTGTTTTTTGCTTTTATCGCGACCCTTTCCATTAATTTGGCCGTAATAAACTTGATGCCCATTCCGGCTCTTGACGGCGGAAGACTTCTTTTCCTTATTATAGAAGCCCTGCGCGGAAAACCGGTGAGCCGAAAAGTCGGGAACTTGGCGCACGGCCTCGGTTTTGCTATTTTAATAATGCTGATGATAATTATCACTTATCTAGACATTAAAATCAGATTGTGAAACAGTCCCGATTTTTCGCAAAAACACTAAAAGAGTGGCCAAAGGACGAGGAGAACAAAAGCGCTAAATATCTGCTTAGAGCCGGATTTATTGATAAAAATTCTTCGGGCGTATATTCTTTTTTACCGCTCGGCCTGCGGGTTCTTGAAAAAATCAACGCCGTTATCCGCGACGAAATGGACAAGCTTGGCGCATCCGAACTTTTAATGCCGGCTCTTATTTCCAAAAAATATTGGGAGTCAACCGGCCGCTGGGATACGGAGGTGCTGTATAAAGTAAAAGATTCTTCCGGACAGGAATACGGGCTTGCTTTTACCCACGAAGAAGTTTTGACCCCGCTTCTTAAAAAATTCATATCCAGCTACAGAGACTTGCCTATGTCGCTCTATCAGATACAGACAAAATTCAGGGATGAGCCGAGAGCTCGGGCAGGCCTTATGCGGACCAAGGAGTTTGTGATGAAAGACCTTTACAGTTTTCATGCCGATGAAAAAGATTTGGATTCTTTTTATTTACAGGCGGCCGGCGCCTACAAAAATATTTTTAAGCGTTTGGGGCTTGAAGCCAAAATTGTTGAAGCGTCCGGCGGCGGATTTACCGAAGAATACACCCACGAGTTTCAGGTTTTAACTCCCGCCGGGGAAGACGAAATTTTTTACTGCGATTCCTGCGATTTTGCCCAAAATAAGGAAATAACCAAAGCCGAAGAGGGCGGAGCGTGCCCCAAGTGCCAAAAGGGCAAGATAAAAAAAGAAAACGGGATAGAGGTCGGCAACATTTTTAAATTAGGCACTCGTTTTTCGGACGCCTCCGGCCTTACATATAAAGATCAAAACGGCCAGATGAAACCGGTGGTTATGGGTTCCTACGGCATAGGTCCGTCAAGAGTTATGGGCGCCATTGCCGAGACCGCGTCTGACGAAAAGGGCCTTATTTGGCCGGAATCGGCAAGCCCTTTTAAGGTTCATCTCATTGAATTGGAGGGCGGGCATGAACAGGCGGTTGAAATTTATAAAGAACTAAGCGAAGCTGGAATCGAGGTTTTATACGATGACCGCAAGGAAGCTTCGGCCGGAGAAAAATTGACCGACGCGGACTTATTGGGTATTACTTGGCGGGCGGTTGCAAGTTTAAAAACATCGGCGGAGAATAAAATTGAACTTAAATCAAGGGCCGAAGCCAAAAGTTTTATGGCCGGCTTAAAACAAATTTTGGAACATGTTAAATAAATTTTTCAAACTTTTTTCAAATGACGTGGGCATTGACCTGGGTACGGCCAACGTTCTTGTTTACGTTGAGGGGAAGGGGATGGTTATAAACGAGCCGTCAGTAGTGGCGTTAAACCAAAAAACGGGACAGGTGGTCGCGGTGGGTTCGGAAGCAAGGCGGATGGTCGGAAGAACTCCGGCTCATATTTCCATAATCAGGCCGCTGGTTGAAGGCGTTATATCGGATTTTGAAGTCACCCAGGAAATGCTTTCGTATTTCATCAAAAAAGTCCATCAGCCGAAGTCGTCTTTTCTTGCCCGGCCCGCGGTCGTGGTCGGAGTGCCGTCGGGTATTACCGAAGTTGAGCGCAGGGCGGTAAGGGATGCCGTACGCAACTCGGGCGCCCGCGAAGTCCATTTGGTGGAAGAGCCCATGGCGGCCGCAGTCGGCATTCGCATGCCCGTTTTGGAGCCCGTAGGAAACATGATTGTTGATGTGGGCGGAGGAACCACCGATATAGCCGTCTTATCCCTTGGCGGAATAGTTTCATCAATGAATTTGCGCGTTGCCGGTGACAGATTCAATAACGACATCATCAACTACGTCCGCGACGAATTTAAATTGCTTTTGGGAGAAAGAACGGCCGAAGACTTAAAAATAGCCATAGGCACGGCGTTAAAGCCGGAAACACCGTCAGAAAGCGTGGTCAGAGGGCGTGATTTGGTAACCGGACTTCCCAGAGAAGTGATAATGACCGATTCGGACGTGCGCGAGGCAGTCGCCAAGTCGGTGCGGGTAATTGTTGACGGAGTCAAGGAAGTCATAGAAATGACTCCTCCGGAACTGGTATCCGACGTTATGCACCGCGGGATAGTGCTGGTCGGAGGCGGAGCATATCTCAGGGGGCTTGATAAAATGATTGAAAAAGAGACCAAAATACCGACACGCGCGGCCGAAGACCCCATGACCGCGGTAGCGCGGGGATGCGGCATAATCCTTGAGGATTTGGGCGGATTTAGAAACGTCCTTTTGGAAAAAGAGGAAGACGTTTCTCCCCAATGACTCCGAAATTGAAATTAACGGCCGTCGTTTTGATTTTCGCGGCTATTTTTTTATTTTTTTTCGCGGACTCGTTTAAGGGCCGGGTTGCCTCGCTGATATTTAAAAAAATAACGGCAACACGCTCGCTTATCCAGCTTCAAACTTATGATTTTTTTAAAAACAAGACCGGCCTGGTAAAAGAAAACCGCGAACTGAAGTTAAGTTTGGCCGAAATGGAAGCCGAGAAATCCATTCTTGAATTTTCCCCAAAAGAAAATACCCCCCGTGATTTTATTGAGGCTATTGTTATTTTCAGGCCGCCGGCGATAAATTACGACCAGATTATCCTCGGCAAGGGCAGTAAAGACGGCGTAACGCCGGGACAGCCGGTTTTGGCCGGCAAAAATATGCTTATCGGGACAATAGGCGAGGTTTTTGATGAATCCAGCCGCGCGGTTTTGTTTTCCAGTTACGGCCTTGAACAGAATGTGTTTTTGGAAAAGTCGGGTTTGGCAGTTTCTGCGGTCGGGCAGGGGAATAACGAGCTGGCGATAACTTTGCCCCGCGATTTTCAGGCCGACGAAAACGCCGCCGTTTTTTCATTGACCGACCCTCCGTATATCATCGGATATGTCGTCTACACCCAAACTTCGCCGAATTCTTCGGTAAAAACACTGAAAATAAAACAGCCCTTCAATATGTATAATCTTTACTCGGTTAATATTTTAAAGTGAAAAGGGCGCTTGCGGGAGTTTTATTGCTTTCGGGTCTTTTTTTTGCTCCGTGGGCTTTGGTTTTTGCCGGCGCCGTCTTTTTTACCGCCGTTTTCCCGTGGTTTTTGGAAGCTCTCCTTGTCGGTTCGGTCGCGGCGGTCATGGCAGATGCGGCTTTATGGAAAATATTCGCCATTTTATCTTCCGCGCTTCTGGTTCAGGAGTACATGAAACCCTCCATCAGTTTTGAAAAAAGATTCGCGTCTCTAGGTTTGCTTTGGCTTGCGGGACTTTTTGTTTTTGTTTTCTTCTTCCTTGTCCTTATTTAAACGTATATAATAAACTTATACTTTCGTCATAAATATTTATGCCTCTGTATTCGGTAATTATAAAAAATGCCACGATTTTTGACGGCTCGGGCTCTTTGCCCAAAAAATCCGACATCGGCATTGAAGGAGATAAAATCACTAAAATCGGCGACCTAGGTTCGGAGGAGGCTTCGGTTGAAATAGACGCTACGGGTCTTTATGCCGCTCCCGGCTTCATAGACATCACCGGGCACTCCGACACGCATTGGACGCTCTTTGATTACCCTCTGCAGGAAAGTCTGCTCTATCAGGGCGTAACGACGATATTCGGCGGAAACTGCGGTTCGTCTTTGGCTCCCATAGCCCGGCCGTCCGATATCAGCGACCTGCAAAAATGGATTGACGTTTCAAAAATAAACGTTAATTGGCAAAGTTTCGGGGAATTGGCGCGGGAAATTGAAAATCACCGCCTGTCTCTTAATTTCGGGTCTTTTGTCGGGCATGGCGCTGTAAGAAGAGCGTCGGGGATGGACCTGAAACTTCCGGCCAGCCGCGACGATTTAAAAAAGATTCTTTATTTGGTTTACGCGTCCATGGAGGAAGGGGCTTTTGGAGTTTCAACCGGCCTTGGACGCGAACATTCTTTATCCGCCGACGACGAAGAGGTTTTGGGCATTTTATCTCAAGTTAAAAAGTTTTCCGGCCTAAGCGCGCATCATTTGCCGAACGAAGGCGCGGGTATTGTCGGCGCGGTTTCAAGAATAACCGGCTTCGCCAGAGCCTCCGGAGTAAAAAGCCATATTTCTCATTTTAAAGTTTTGGGCAAAAAATCGTGGCCGAACCAAAAAAACGCTTTAGAAATTATAGAACGGGCCAGAGCCGACGGCCTGAAAATAACCGCGGATTTTTTCCCCTATACCGCGACCGGGTCAAATCTGTATCTTTTACTTCCTGATTGGGCCGTATCCGGCAACAGTTCCGATATTTTAAAAACGCTCGCCGATGCCAGTTCCGGAAAAAAAATTATTGACGAGCTAAAAGCGCTCACCTTGCATTATGAAAAAATAATCATAGCCTCCACCCTCAAAGATACCGGTATTGCCGGAAAAGGCCTGAAAAATATAGCTGAAGACGCCGGTTTAAGCCCGGAAGAAACCGTAATTAAACTTCTTATCGCCAACAACTTGCAGGTGAGTATTTTTAACGAGGCGATTTCGGAAGAAAATTTATTTGACCTTGCGCGGAAAAAATACACGGCCATATCTTCGGACGGCTACGGAACAGGTCTTGGGGGCAAGGAACCGGATTTGCCTCACCCGCGCTCTTTCGGCGCTTTTACCAGGGCGTTTAGGGTACTGGTTAAAGAAAAAAATATTTTAAGCTGGGAAGAGGCGATTTATAAAATGACCGCTCTTCCGGCCGATATTTTGGGCTTAAACAAGAGAGGACAGATTAAAGAAGGTTTTTTTGCCGATATCGCGGTTTTTGATCCCAACACTTTAACCGATACCTCCGATTACATAAATCCGCGGAGTTTTGCCAAGGGGATGAAGTGGGTTTTTATAAACGGCGTTGCGGCTTTATCCGACGGAGCTTTGGCCTCAAGACCCGGAAGATTTATTTACAGAAAATAATTTTAAAATGAATCTATTAAACCGCGCCAAACATATCTTTGGAGGCAAAAAAGTCCTTTTGTTCGGGCTTGGTTTGCAAGGCGGGGGGGAGGGGGTTGCCAAGTTTTTTTTAAAAACGGGCGCCAAGCTCACGGCAACCGACTTGAGACCGAAGGATGATTTTAAGGCGTTTTTAAAAAAACCGTTCGCCAAAAAAATAAAATTCGTTTTCGGGCGCCACCGTAAATCCGATTTCAAGCGGGCCGACATTATCATCAAAAATCCGGCCGTGCCCGCGGACTCTCCTTTTATTTTATACGCCAAAAAAATCGGCAAGCCGATTTTATCCGAAACGCAGATTTTTTTTGATTTAGTACCCCGCAAAAAAATTATCGGAATTACGGGCACAAAAGGCAAAACCACCACCGCCATGCTTTTGGCGCACCTGCTTAAAGCGCGGTTTAAAGTCAAACTTATCGGAAATATTCCGGGACGCTCCGCTTTGGAGTCTCTTATCGGACTGAAAAAATTGCCGGATTTTTTCGTCTACGAACTGTCCAGTTTTAATCTGGAAGGGCTTAAAACAAGTCCGAAATACGCCGTTATAACCAACATTTTTCCCGATCACTTGAACCGCTACAAAACTTTCGGCGAATACAAAAAAGTTAAAGAAAACATTTTTAAATACCAGACCAAAAATGATGTCCTTTGGTTTAATAAAAAACCGGTCATTTCAAAAAAAACGGCTGTTCTGCCCGCGGGTATGTGTTTTATTCCGCCCAAAAGTCTGGAAACCGCCCAAAAAGCCGCTTTATTTCTGGGAGTTAAGGCCAAAGATATATCCGCGCGGTTAAAATCCTTCAAACCCGCCGAGGGACGGATGGAATATTTGGGGCTTATAAACGGCGTTTTTGTAATAAACGATACCGCGTCCACGAATCCGGAGTCGGCCATTTTCAGCCTGAATCAGGTTAAAAGATGCCTGAAACTGCCCGAATCAAGAATAATTTTGATTGCCGGCGGAGAAAATAAAAAGTTAAGCTACTTAAAATTTTCGCGAAAAATTAAGGGCTTAAAAAGCGTTATTTTAATTCCGGGCTCGGCTTCCGCGTTAATGGAAGGCAAAAACATCCTTCGCGTCTATTCCCTCAATTTCGCGATAAAAAAAGCGTTTGATGAAGCTCGCGCGGGGGACTGTATTTTGTTTTCTCCGGCCGCGGCCAGTTTCAATATGTTTAAAAATGAATTTGACCGCGGTAAAATTTTCAAAAAACTAGTGAAAAATCGGCCAAAAGATACTATGATATGAGTAATGCCCAAACCCAGAGATTTAACCCTTTTTGTCATAATTTTGGTTTTTGTCGTTGCCGGATTTTTGGCTCTGGCTTCGGCTTCGTTTGGCCTTTTTGAGGAAAATTTGTCGCCATCAAAGCTTCTTATCCGCCAGCTTGCCCTCGGTCTCGGCTTGGGGCTGGCTCTTTTTTTTATCACCGACAGGATTAACTACCGCTTCTGGCACAAAACCGCCTTTTGGGTTTTTTTACTTGGGGTGGGCGCCACACTTTTGGTTTTTATTCCCGGCGTCGGTTTTCAAAGCGGAGGCGCAACCCGCTGGCTGAGTTTGGGGCCGGTGTTTTTCCAGCCCTCGGAATTTTTGAAAATCGGATTTATAATGTACCTTGCCGCGTGGCTTTCAAGCCGGGGAAAGGATGTAGGCTCTTTCCGCCTTGGCGCCTTGCCGATGTTTCTGCTGATTTTAACCATGGGCGTCATTTTTTTTAAACAGCCCGATCTAGGCACGCTGATGGTCGTGGTTATTTCGGGGTTTTTGCTTTTTTTTGTCGGCGGAGGAAAGCTGAAGCATTTGGGCTTTATGGGCGTCCTGATTCTGGTTTTACTCGCATTTGCCGTTTATTTCAGGCCCTATACCAAAGACCGCATAATGGTTTTTTTAAACAGCGACTACGACCCGCAGGGCGCGGGATACCAATTGCGCCAATCGGCGATCGCTTTGGGTTCGGGCGGAGTTTTCGGAAAAGGATTCGGGCAAGGTTTGCAAAAATACAACTATCTTCCCGAACCGACCGCGGACTCCATACTCGCCGTAATAGGCGAGGAATTCGGATTTGCTGGAACTTCTTTTCTGGTTTTGCTTTTTCTGTTTTTTTTATGGCGCGCATCCGCGATTTTAAGGCAGGTTCCCGATGTTTTTGCTAGACTGCTTGGTTTCGGAATTGTTATACTTATAGTTGTGCAGGCATTCGTGAACATGTCGGCGATCGCGGGGCTTATTCCGCTCACCGGAATAACCCTGCCTTTCATCAGTCAAGGGGGGTCGTCGCTTGCTTCCATTCTCGCGGCCGCGGGAATTTTATCAAACATAAGCCGATATAGAAACAGATAACATGCGCATACTTTTAACCGGCGGCGGAACCGGCGGACATTTTTATCCGCTAATAGCCGTAGCCCGCGCGCTTAAAAAAATAGCCGAGGAAGAAAGATTCATTGAAATGGATCTTGTTTACCTTGCCGACAATCCTTACGACGAAAAACTTTTAAAAGAGGAGGGGATCGAATTTGTGGCCGTGAGCGCCGGGAAATTCAGGCGGTATTTTTCCCTGCTGAACTTTACCGATATTTTTAAAACAGCGTGGGGAATATCGCGGGCGCTTATGTATATTTTCCGCAGAATGCCGGACGTTGTTTTTGCCAAAGGCGGATACGCCAGTTTCCCGGCTTTAATTGCCGCGAGGATTTTCGGCATTCCGGCCATAATCCACGAATCTGATTCCGCTCCGGGAGCGGTCAATCGCTGGGCCGGATCTTTCGCCAAAAAAATTGCCGTTTCTTTTCCTGAAAGCGCGAAATACTTTCCGGAAGCCAAAACCGCTTTGGTCGGAAACCCCGTCAGGACCCGCGTTTTGGGAGGAAATTTGGAGGAGGCCAAATCTATTTTTGGTTACGATGACCTGCCGACCATTCTGGTTTTGGGCGGGTCTCAAGGCGCGGTAAAGCTAAACGACGTTTTAATAGATATACTTCCGGATATTTTAAAAGAAGCTAAAGTTATTCATCAGTCCGGAAAAAATAATTTTGACGACGCTTCCAAAAGAATTTCGGTTATTTTAAACCAAAATCCCTTAAAAGACCGGTATAAAATTTTCCCTTTCATGGACGAGGACACTTTGCGAAACGCCGCTTTGGTTTCAACAATTATTATTTCGCGTTCGGGTTCGGGCGCGATATTTGAAATATCCGCCTGGGGCAAGCCGTCAATAATGATCCCCATTGCGGGTTCGGCCCAGGACCATCAGCGCCAAAACGCTTACGCATATGCCAGAACCGGAAGCGCGGTTGTCATTGAAGAGCTCAATTTAACTCCGCATATACTTATGGGGGAAATACGAAAACTTTTGGCCGACCGCCCGCGCCTTGAAAGAATGGGCCAAGCCGCGATGTCTTACGCCAAGCCCAATGCCGCCGAATTATTGGCGCGTCAAATCATATCGCTCGCCTTGGAACATTCCGCTTACGAAAAATCTTAAATAAATCCAAATGTCCGGCGAAAAAAACGTAAAAAAAATCCGCACCCGCATAGCCCCGTCGCCAACCGGCCCGATGCACGCCGGAACGGCGCGCTCGGCGCTTTTCAATTTTGTCTTTGCCAGGCAAAACGGCGGAGACTTTATTTTACGGATAGAAGACACCGATTTGGAGCGTTCCAATCCTGTTTTTGAAAACGACATCCGCGAAAGCCTGGAGTGGCTCGGCTTAAAATGGGACGAATTTTACCGCCAATCCGAACGGACCGATATTTACGAAAAATATTTACAGAAAATGGCCGGCTCCAAAATTATATTTTGGTGCTCGCACTCGGAAGATGAGCTTACGGACGAACGAAAAGCGCAGTTGTCGCGAAAAGAAGTAATGCGCCACGTTTGTTCGCATAGAAACGGCGGAGGCGCCGGAGATGAAAAAGAAGGTATACTTCGTTTTAAAAATGATTTTTCAGGAGATGTCGTTTTTGACGATGCGGTCAGGGGCAAGATAAGTTTTGACGCCCGACTGCTCGGAGATTTTTCCGTGGCCAAAGATTTGCGGACTCCGCTTTATAATTTCGCGGTTGTAATTGACGATTTTGAAATGGCGATTACCCACGTTATCAGGGGCGAAGACCATATTTCAAACACGCCCAAGCAGATTCTTTTGCAGGAGGCGCTTGGTTTTTCAAGGCCCATATACGCGCATCTCCCGCTTATTTTAGGGTCCGACCGCTCAAAACTTTCCAAGCGCCACGGAGCCAAATCAGTTCTTGAATACCAAAAAACCGGATATTTGCCGGAAGCAATGCTGAATTTTTTGATTCTTTTGGGCTGGCACCCTCTTTCCAAAGAAAACGGGAAAGAAAAAGAAATATTTACCATGGATGAAATTTTAAAGGAGTTTTCACTATCAAGGGTGCAAAAGGGCGGCGCGATATTTGATACGGATAAATTGAACTGGCTTAACCGTAAATTCATAAGGACGCTTAAACCGGCCGAACTTGCCGAAAAACTATTGCCTTTTGCGGGAGGGAATCTTGCCGAAAAAATAAAAGAAAATCCGGACAAATGGCTGAAAATCGCTGTTTTGTCCCAAGAACGGCTTACTTCCTTAAACGAAATAGGGGATATGGCCGAGACCTTTTACCAAGAGCCTTTTTATTCCAAAGAACTTCTTTTTTGGAAGGAAAATCAGCCGGTTGCAAATATTGTGCGACATTTAGAACACATTCGGGATTTATTGTCGGGTCTTTCGGCGTGGAATAAAAAAGAGCTTGAAAATGAAGTTGCCCCGTATGCTCAAAAAGAAGGGCGGGGAGAGACGCTCTGGCCCTTAAGGACGGCTTTGAGCGGAAAAAGACACTCGGCTGGCCCATTTGAGATCGCAGAAATTTTGGGGAAGGTTGAGTCGGTTAAAAGAATTGAAAAAGCGATTAAAATGCTTGCCGAATGATGCCCACTAAATTTTTTTTCATAATACTTATTTTGTTCATCTTCACCGCGCCTGTTTTTTCAAACGCCGCGGATATCGGCGGGCTTAGATCGGAAATTGAAGAAAAAAACAGGCAAATAAGGGAGCTTGAAGAAGAAATAGCCAAATTTCAGACCGAAATAGACAAAACTTCAAAAGAGGCCGGAACTTTGAAAAACCAGGTCGGAATTTTGACTAAAACCGTAAACAAACTTTTAGCCGACATAAAAGTGACCCAAAGAAAAATTGAAGCCTCCGAGCTGACCTTAGACGAACTTGCGATCGGCATAGGAAAAAAGAGTTCCGAAATCGGCCAGTTCAAAAACGCTTTGGCCGAAGTCATCCGCAACATGGACGAAATTGAATCGCAAAGTTTTGTTGAAATTATGCTGGCGCGTCCAAGCTTGTCGGGTTTTTTCAGCGATATGGATTACATAGAAAGTCTTGGTTCGGAAATGAAAGTGAAACTCAGCGAATTAAAAGAGGCGAGACTCGCTTTAGAAACCGAAAAAACCAAACAAGAAGAAGTTAAGTCCTCGCTTCAGCATCTGCGCTCGGAACTCGGCGCCAAAAAATCAATTGAGGAAGACGCGAAAATCCAAAAAAACAACCTTCTTAAAATAACTCAAAATAAAGAAGCGGAGTATAAGGAACTTTTAGACGACCGGCTGGAAAAAAAAGAGGCGCTTGAGGCCGAAATCAGAAGCATTGAAGAGGAGTTGAGAATCACCATAGATCCGTCCTCACTGCCCAGTCCCGGCTCCGGAATTTTAAAATGGCCGTTAGATAGTGTTTTTATTACCCAATATTTCGGAAACACTCCCTTCGCCACCCAAAACCCGCAGGTTTATGGCGGAAAGGGGCACAATGGCATTGATTTGCGCGCGTCAATAGGCAGCGCGGTTAAATCTTCAGCTGACGGCGTGGTGGTAGATACGGGCAACACAGACTTACAGCGCGGGTGTTATTCTTACGGCAAATGGGCGCTGGTAAAACACCCCAATAATCTTTCCACTCTTTACGCCCATCTTTCCTTGATAAGCGTAAGTCCTGGTCAAAATATCTCCCGCGGACAGCTTGTCGGGTATTCCGGAAACACCGGTTATAGCACCGGACCCCACCTTCACTTTACGGTTTTTGCTTCCGAAGGCGTGCGCGTTGTCCGCCTGGGAGACGTCAAAAAAACCACCAATTGCGCCAACATGGAGATACCCATAGCGCCATATAACAGCTATCTTAATCCGCTGAGTTATTTATAAATTTATAGATTATAGATTTTATAAATATTATAATGGTTATTGGTTTTATGAAAATTGCGGTATAATAAACGTATGAAAAAAAACGGGGGTTTTATCCAGCTTATAGTCATTTTTTTGCTTTTGGTGGTTATTTTAAGCCTTTTGGGAGTCTCTCTTTCAAGTCTTTTTCAAAATAAGACTCTTCAGGAAAACTTTTCTTTCATCGGCACGGCTTTGAAAACCGTTTTAAACAGCTGGGTGGGAAAAACTATCGGCGTGGTCTGGGATTTTGCCAGCACCTTTTTTAAGGATTTTATTTGGGACGCGTTCATTGACGCTATGAACGCCATTAAAGCCGGCAAAAACCCTATTTTAGAGCAATAGGATAAATAGGTCGCAAAAGAATGATTGTGCGACCATGCTTAACTATTATCCCCTTTGCCCAAGAGGGGTTTATTTTATATAATTTTATTTAATGCGCGTTTCTTATTCGGCGATTGATACATACAAAACCTGTCCGCTTAAATATAAATATCAGGAGGTGGACAAAATCAGGGTTTCCAAATCAAAAGAGGCCGTTTTTGGAACGGCTCTTCACGGCGCCTTGCGTTTTATGTTTTCCCGCGACCCCCTCTACCCCACCCTTGACGAGGTGCTTAATTTTTATAATGACGAGTGGGTAAAAATCCGTGAAAAAGTAAAATGGCCCGACGAAGAGTCGGAAAAAATTTTTAACCGGCACGGCGCGAAAATTCTTGAAAAATTTTACAAAAAAAATCAGCCGTGGAACTTTAATGTTTTAGATTTGGAATCCAGATTTGAGCTTCCGCTTAAAGACGAAAAAACGGGCGAAATCCACACGCTTTCGGGCATTATTGACCGCGTGGACAAGCCTGACGACCAAACTTATGAAATAGTGGACTATAAAACCGGACGACGCCTCCCCTCCCAGGAAACTTTGGATAAAAATTTACAGCTCTCAATTTACCATCTGGGCCTTTTAAACCGCTGGCCGGACATAAAAAACAAAAACATACGCCTGACTCTTTATTTTCTTCCGCACGGCGAGTCGCTCGGCACCAAACGAACCGCTGAAGATTTGGAAAAGACCAAAAACAAGGTTCTTGAAGTTATACGGGAAATTAGCCTCAAAATCGCCTCAAATAACGATTTTCAGCCCACACCCGGGCCTTTATGCGATTGGTGCGGATACAAGCCGATTTGCCCCGTCTGGCGCCACCTTTACGATAAAGACAAGTCCCCCGCTCCCGACGAGGCAAAAATAAAAGAGATAATCGCCGAGTATTTTAAATTAAAAGAGGAATCAAAAGACAACTCTTCGCGTCTCAAAGAACTGCAAACACTTATGTCCGACTATATGCGCCAAAAAGACGTTTTGCGCCTTTTTGGCGAGGAGGGTTATGTTTCCAAAACCGTCAAAACCGCCCAAAAATACGACCTGAACAGGGTTGAAGAGCTTTTGAAGCCCATCGGCAAGTGGCAAGATATTCTTAAAGCCGATGAGAAAAAACTTGAAGAGATTATCCCCTCTTTGCCCGCAAATGTTCAGCAAAAAATAAAATCCGCATCAACGGAAAAAATTTCCGAGATTTTGACCGTTACCCGAAAAAAAATCGTTCCATAAATTCCTTTTTGATAAATTATTATAAACTTTTATGAATGTTATAGTTGTTATGACTTTTATGGTTTGTTATACTTTTTTATAAAAGTTATAGATTATTATAGATATTATAAATGTTATAGATCGTTATAGTTATTATAATCATTATATAAGTTATAGATTTTATAAAAGTTTATAGTTTATTATAATCATTATATAAGTTATAGATTTTATAAAAGTTTATAGTTATTATAATCATTATATAAGTTATAGATTTTATAAAAGTTTATAGTTATTATAATCATTATATAAGTTATAGATTTTATGGAAAACTCCAATAATCATCGGGGTTACAAAACCCTCCCTTTTTTTCAACAATCCGAAATTATACACGACTTCACCGTGGAATTCTGCCGAAAATTCATAGATCCCAAATCCCGCACCAATGACCAAATGGAACAAGCCGCCCGCTCCGGCAAACAAAACATCTCCGAGGGTTATGCTCAAGAAAACTACAAAGGCAAAGACATGCTTTTAAGGGTATCTCGGGGCAGTCTTGAAGAATTGTTGCAGGATTACCATGATTTTTTGAGGCAAAAAGGCCTTCCGTTGTGGAATAAAGAAGACCCGAGAGCGAAAGAAGTCCGCAATCTGGTCTACAAAATCAAAGATTATAAAAATTATAATAGTTATAAAGAATATAGTGATTCTAAAAATTATAAAGATTATAAGAATTATAAACCTTATAATATTTATAAAACTTATTTGGACACTCCCGAGGGGGCGGCAAACGCCATGGTCTGCCTTATCAATCAGACAAATATGATACTCAACCAAAAACTCCGCTGGATTAGAAACGACATGCCCAAAGAAGCGTCATTTTCTGCAAGAGAAATGTGGTTGCATCGGCAAATGCAAAAACAACGCGAAAAAGAAGAAAATTTTGACCGCCGGATTAAAGAGATGATCGAAGGTAAAAAACCCCACGACCTATAATTTTTATAAAACTTATAACTATTATAAACTTTATAGATTTTATAAAGAGTTATAAGTTTTATAGAGGTTATAGTTTGTTATAGATTTTATAGAGGTTATAGTTTGTTATAGATTTTATAGAGGTTATAAAAGTTATAATTATTATAGATTTTATAAAAAGTTATAAGTTTTATAGAGGTTATATATAGATTTTATTCTGATGGAGTTGTTGAGGAGGTTTCGGACGGTATTGGTTCCGGCGAGGTTGATTCGGTTGATGTCGGTTCCTCTGGGAGCAGTTCTGTCGGTGTTGATGACGCGGTGGTTGCGTCCAAAGTCGGTTCATCGGATGGCGAAGTCGGTTCGGAGCTTGGGAGTGGCGGTGAAGAGACAGACGCGCCGGGTGCCGGCAAATCCGAACATTTTCCGGCAAGGGATACGACAGCGCCATAAGTGATTCTTATGCAATATGCCTCCCCTGTCGCGCTGTCATAGGTTGTGATTCCGTTTTTGATTTCAGCGTCATCTGCCACTACTTTTTTGGCTTCAAGCGTGCCTTCTTCGGTGATGCGCCAGTTGGCGGAGGTGATATATCCGACATTTATTATCCCTTGCCCCGAAAGGTCTAAAATGTTGTTCGTCCTAATCT
>CAYPMM010000011.1:0-24479 GCA_964412115.1 uncultured Candidatus Saccharibacteria bacterium
CGGGAACACGGCTTGAAGTTTTGCCGTCAGACCAGATTAGATTCGGCGATTGGCGCAAACTTCATCCAAACGGCGAGGTGCTTTCGCGAGATACGGGTACGGCGCGATTTTACGGACAAGATCCATATGGAGATTACTACACCACCCCCGGTACATATTTTCCGGTTGATAAAAAAGATGACCGCTTGAGCGATAAAGATTTTGTTCTCGGCGTCGTTGTCAACGGAAAAGCGAAGGCGTACTTACCGGAAGCGGTAAAACAAGCGGGAAAGATTGAAGATGTTTTTCAAGGCAAGACGATTATCGCCCAATACGAAAAAGAGATTGACGCCGTGCGTATTTTCGAGAAAAAAACTGATGGCGCGCTCGAGCGTATCAACCCATTCGGTTCATTCTGGTTTTCTTGGGTTGCCGCTCATCCTGACACAGAACTGTTAAAATAATTTATGATTTACGATCTTATCATCATAGGTTCCGGCGCGGCCGGTTTCGGGGCGGCAATTTACGCCAGCAGATACCGCATGAAAGTTCTTGTGATTGGCAAAGAGTTTGGCGGTGAAACGGCCAAGGCAGGCAGTATTGAAAATTATCCCGGTTTTGAGTCCATTGACGGGTTTGAGCTGATGTTTGCCATGAAAAAGCAGGCCGAAAAGATTCAGGTTGAAACACTGGACGCGCAAGTGACCGCAATCGCGCGTCAGGAACATTGTTTTGACGTAACGGCAAATGGCGCAACATATAAAACGCATGAGATTATTTTTGCCGTCGGCGCCGAGCGGCGGCGGCTCGGTTTGCCGAATGAAAAAGAACTCATTGGCCGCGGGGTGCATTATTGCGTTACCTGCGACGGGCCGGTGTACGGAGGGAAAGTAATCGCCATGGTCGGCGGAGGCGATGCTTCGGTTAAGGGCGTAGTGCAGGCGGCGGAATACGCCAAAAAAATATTTTTGATAGTACGGGGCAATGAAATCACCGCCGAGCCGATAAATATGGAACGCATGAAAAAACTCGGCGACAAAATCGAAACACTCCTTGAAACGGAAGTTGTAAAAATCGTCGGCGATAAAAAATTGGATAAATTAATCTTATCGCGTCCGCATGAAAACTCCGATGAGCTGGTTGTTGACGGCCTTTTTGTTGAAATCGGCGCCGTTCCCAATGTTGAGCTGGCGCAGTCTTTGGGCGTAGCGCTTGACGAACACGGCTATATCAAGGCGGACAATATGATGCAAACGAATATTGACGGCATCTTTGCCGCCGGCGACATTGTCAACCACTTCGGCTCATTTAAACAAGGCATAACCGCCGCGGCGATGGGAGCGGTAGCCGCGACTTCTGCTTATAACGACCATAAAATTCACGGAGAATTATGTAAATACCACGCGCGGCCGTCTCCTTAGCGGATATGAAACGGCCAAGGTGGAGCGCGTGAAAATTATTAATTAAAAAAATAAGTAAAATATTATGCTTATAGATTTTTACGGCCAAGAATGTCCGCACTGCGTCAATATGATGCCGCTTGTGGAGCGTCTGGAAAAAGAAGCCGGTTTGAAAGTTGAAAAATACGAAGTGTGGCACAACGAAGAAAACGCAAAAAAGATAAAAGAATACGACAAGGGCCGGTGCGGCGGCGTTCCGTTCTTCATTAATACCGACACCGATGCCGTCATTTGCGGAGAGGCTCCTTACGAAGAATTAAAAAAGTGGGCTGGGGTGAAATAAGGCCGAACTGCCCGGCAAATTATTAGTCAATTAATTAAAATAAATATATGGCGCATGGAACAAATTGCCACTGTATGGTGTGTACGGTAGGCAAAAAAATGGGAATGATTAATGAGGAACATCATGACGAGCATAATCATGACCACGATGAACACGGACATGACCACGATGGTCATAATGGCGGGACATGCAAGGATTGCGGGCATGAACACGCGAAAGACAACAAGTGCGATTGCGGCTGCAAATAATAATCGAGGCCATGAATAAAGTTTTGGTTATTGTTATAGGTATTTTGATTGTCGGGGGCGCCGGCTGGTTAGCGATTTCCAGCCGTAATGCCCCCGAAACAACCGGTCAAACACAATCCCTGCTTGGCGACCGGCAGACAGGCGAGAAAGCCCCCGATTTTGCTCTGCAGGATTACGGCGGTAAAACCGTAAGTCTTTCAGATTTTGCCGGAAAGCCGCTGGTAATCAATTCCTGGGCGGCATGGTGTCCATTTTGCCGCGAAGAACTGCCGGCTTTAGCCGCGGTTCAAAAAGAATTCGGCGATCAGGTAGTAATTATTTCCATTGATAGGCAAGAGTCGCTGGCGGTGGCAAAAGGATATACCGACCGGCAGGGAACTACCGACGATCTGATTTTCCTGCTTGACCCGTCTGATTCGTTCTATCAATCCATCGGCGGTTTTTCCATGCCGGAGACGATATTTATCGACTCAAACGGCAATATCGTGTTTCACAAAAGAGGACCGATGCAAACTAACGAAATCCGCGAGCGGGTTAGAAAAATCATAAATTAATTATGGACTTATCATTAATTATCCCGGCCTTTATTGCCGGCATTCTCACGTTTCTTGCTCCTTGCACCCTGCCCTTGGTGCCGGGATATTTGGGTTTCATCAGCGGTTCATCTTTAGAAGACCTCAAGGATCCGGCTAAGGCCAAAGGGGCGCGCTGGAAAATTTTTCTTAACGGTTTTTTCTTTATGCTCGGATTTAGCGCGGTTTTTATCGTCATGGGAACGCTGGTCGGTTTTGTCGGAGGCAGGTTTCTTGCTCCTTATAGATTATGGCTTGGAAGAATCGGCGGGGTTTTCGTTATCATCTTCGGGCTATTTATGCTCAATGTTTTGAAATTGCCGTTTTTACAGCGCGAGTTTCAAATAAAGACCCCGGCTTTGCTGGGACGGGGACGGGCGTCCAACTCATTTATTTTGGGCAGCGCTTTTGCGTTTGGGTGGACGCCGTGCGTTGGTCCGATTCTCGGTTCAATTCTGCTTTTGGCATCCACCTCTACCTCGGCATTGCAGGGAGGACTGCTGCTGACTGTTTTTTCACTGGGGCTCGCGGTGCCATTTTTACTTATTGCCGTAGGAATCGGGTCGGCTTCCCGTTATGTCCAAAATATATCCAAATATCTCAACGCGGTTTCAATAATCGGCGGAATTTTTCTTATTTTTCTCGGTATACTTTTGGTAACCGACAATATCAGCCTGCTCATTTCTTACGGTTACAGGATTTTCCAATTTATCAATTATGACCGGCTGTTGGATTATCTTTAAATCAACCGCGCATGAAATATCGGACTATTGTAAAATTCGCCGCGCTTTTTACCATAGTCATAGCCGGAATATTTATTATTAGTAAAAATAAACAAGGTTTTCTGGTTGAAAAGGGCGATTCTTCGTCCGCGCAAAATTTTCTGACGAAAACAGAGCGTCTCCCGGTTTTGGGCAAAGCACCGGAGTTTCAGGGTATTAAGGACTGGCTCGGCACGGAACCCCTGTCGTTAGAAAACCTTAAAGGAAAAGTGGCGCTGGTGGATTTTTGGACTTATAGCTGTATTAACTGCATTCGCACGATTCCCCATCTTGAAACCTGGTATGAAAAATATAAAGATAACGGCTTTGTCATCCTTGGCGTCCACTCTCCGGAATTTGATTTTGAAAAAAAGAAAGAAAATGTTGAAGGCGCGATAAAAAAATACGGCATTACCTATCCGGTAGCGCTGGACAGTGAACACGAGACCTGGAACGCTTTTGGCAATCAGTACTGGCCGGCGCACTACTTGATTGACGTAAACGGCGATGTTCGTTATCGCAGTTTTGGCGAGGGTCATTACGCCGAAACCGAAGCGGCAATCCAGAATCTTCTGGCTGAAGCCGGTCTCTTGACGCTTGATAAAATCACGGAAATAAAAGAGCCGCCGCCCGACACAAATTTCCAAAATATTGAGACGCCGGAAATTTATTTAGGCTACGCGCGGATTAATAATGCCGGAAATATCGATCCGGACGTAAAACCGGACTTGCCGCATGTTTTTTACCAACCCAAAGCGCCGGATATTCTGTCCAACCGCTTTTATTTTGTCGGCGCCTGGACTATTGGCCGGGAATTCTCGGAATTAACCGGAGAAAACGGAAAACTGATTCTTCGTTATAAGGCCGGCAAAGTAAATATTGTCGCTGAATCTAAAGACGAAAAAGAAATCTCTTTGGAAATTTTTCTTGACGGAAAATCAAAAGGAATAATAAAAGTATCTTTCCCGCAACTTTATAATCTCATAGATGAAGCCGGGGATGGCAATTGGCATACGCTTGAGATTCGTATTCCCGCTTCCGGTTTTCGGGCGTTTACTTTTACATTTGGATAACAAAAAATAAAATGTCATATTAATAGGATGGAGGTATTTGCTTTAACGTTAGATATAATCGGGAAGGTGATGGTCGCATATACCGCGCTTGCCGTCCATCACCGTGTGCGGAAAGAGCAAAAAATAGACGCCTCGGTTTTTCGCGCGATGAGGTGGGAAAAAACCAGCGGAATCGCCGGCATTGTTTTAATGATTCTTGGATACATCGCGCATCTTTCGATAAAGCTTTAATCTTTAATTTATGGCCAGAATTATTCAACAAAACCGCGTTAACAACCCATCAATCTTTGTTATTTTCGGCGTGACCGGAGACTTGGCGTCAAAAAAGATTTTTCCGTCGCTCTGGCGTCTTTTCAAACAAGAACTCCTGCCCGAAAACTTTTCGGTTATCGGTTTTTCCAGAAGCGCTCTTTCTCGCGATGATTTCAACAAACTGGTGCGTGACTCCATAGAGAAACGAGGCGGCGGAAAAACAAGGGGAAGCGATTTTGCGCGCTTTTTTGAACACTTTTCATACCAAGCGGGGACTTTTGAAGACAAAAAATCTTTTTCCGAGCTTGCCGGTAAAATTTCCGAAATCGAATCGTCCTGGGGAATTTGCGCCAATAAACTTTTTTATCTCGCCGTACCCCCCGCGGCTTATGAGACAATTTTTAAGAATCTGGCCGCGGTCAAACTGAATCTTCCCTGCGGAGGAAATTTGGGCTGGAGCAGGCTTCTTATTGAAAAGCCGTTTGGTAGAGATTTAAAAAGCGCCAAAGAGCTCCAACTGCTTCTCTCCTCATATTTCAAAGAAGAACAGATTTATCGCATTGACCATTATCTTTTTAAAGAAATCGTGCAGGGGATAGAGAATTTCAGGTTTTCTAACAACCTTTTTGAAAGTACGTGGGACAGCACAACCATTGAACGGATTGATATTCGTCTCCATGAATCAATCGGCGTGGAAGACAGGGGAAGTTTTTACGATTCGGTCGGGGCGCTGCGCGATGTCGGGCAAAACCATATTTTAACCATGCTCGCAGTGCTCGCCATGGAATATCCAAATAATAAAGAAACGGATTCCGTAAGAAAAAACCGCGCGGAAATTTTAAAAACTTTAGCGCCTTGGACGAAAGAAAAAATCCAAAAAAACACCTATCGCGCGCAATATTCGCGCTACCGGGACATTAAAGGGGTTCTTCCTCGTTCAAACACCGAAACATATTTCGCGCTTAAAACCGAGCTTATACACAATCGCTGGAAAGGGGTGCCGATATTTATGGAAGCGGGAAAACGAATGGCCGAATCTAGAAAAGAAATAATGCTTACGCTAAAACACCCGTCTGTTTGCCATCTTTGCGAAACCGGGCCGCATATGCCGAACAAAATAGTGTTCCGTCTTGAGCCGAACGACGAAATAATTATTAATTTTTGGACGAAGAAGCCGGGTTTTGAACAAATTTTGGAAAAACGCGCCTTTTCTTTCTTTTTATATGAAAAGGAAACAAAAACGCAGTATGTGGAAGAATACGCCAAAATCCTTCACGCGGCCATGGCCGGCAATCAGGCGTTTTTCATATCGTCTGAAGAAGTTGAGAATTTATGGAAATTTGCCGATCCGGTCGTGGACGGATGGAAGCGCGGCTTGGTACCGCTTTTTGAATATAAACCGGGCATCACTCCTCTACCGTCCTTTACGCGCGAAGTGTCTGACAACAATGATAAAACCGAAGCCGGTATTCGAGAGATAGGCATCGTGGGTTTGGGGAAAATGGGCGCCAATCTCGCCACACGGCTTAAAGCAAAAGGATGGCGCGTTGTCGGCATGGATCACTTCCCCGATACGACAAAAAAGCTCGAAAAAAATGGAATTGTCGGCGCGTATTCCGTTAAGGAACTCACGGATAAACTTTCCGCTCCGCGCGTCGTATGGCTTATGGTTCCGGCAGGAAAGCCGGTGGACGAAGTTATTTTTGGAGAAGACGGCCTCGTGCGGCTAATGGAAAGGGGAGATACTATAATTGATGGCGGCAACTCTTTCTACAAGGATTCGGTCCGCCGGGGAAAGAAGCTGAGGGCGAAAGGAATTCATTTTCTTGATGTCGGAGTTTCGGGCGGACCGATTTCCATCCAGCTTGGAAAATTTGCCATTATGGCCGGAGGCGAGAAAAAGATATATGAAAAAAGCAAACCTATTTTTGACGCCATGTCGGATACCGAGTCCGGATATATGGGAGCGGCCGGGGCCGGGCATTTCGCGAAAATGATTCATAACGGCATTGAATACGGCATGATGCAGGCACTTGCGGAAGGGTTTACGATACTTAAAAAAGCGCCGTTTAAGTTTCATCTCAAAGATGTCGCCAAAGTGTACAACCAAAACAGCATTGTCACCTCGCGGCTTACCGGGTGGCTGGAGGAGGGATTCAAAGAATATGGCGAGGACTTAAAAAAAGCGTCCGGCTCAGTGGCGCACACCGGCGAAGGGGAATGGACCGTTAAGACCGCCAAAGAACTGGGTGTTTTCTCCCCAATCATCAAGGGGGCGTATCTTTTCCGCGTCCGCTCAAAGGACAACCCGTCATTTACCGGAAAAGTGCTTTCAATGCTCCGGGCGGTATTTGGCGGGCATAAAATATAATATGTCAATGTATAACGCAATTAAAAATTTTTCGAGCCAGTTTGCCTACGAGCCGGCAATAGAAAATAAAGACGCGCTTATAAGGCCTCGGTGGCATATTGTGGCCGGCATGGGCGGGTCGCACTTGGCCGCCGATCTTTTAAGGGTATGGAGTCCCGATCTGCCGCTTCTGGTGCATAAAAGTTACGGCCTTCCAAAAGTTCCTTCGGAAATACTCAAAAACAGCATGCTTATCGCCAGCTCCTATTCCGGAAATACCGAAGAAACACTTGATGCCTATGAGGAGGCAAAGAAAAAAAATATACCGCTCGCCGCGATTTCTGTCGGCGGAAAACTTCTTAAACTCGCCAAGAGCGACGGTGTTCCGCATATCCGGCTGCCGGATACGGGCATTCAACCCCGTTCGGCGCTCGGATTTAACATCAAGGCCGTGCTCGCTTTGATGGACCAAAAAGAAGCGTTGATTGAAGTCGGCACACTCTCGGACTCCCTGCAGCCCTCGGTCTTTGAAGAAGAAGGACGGGCTCTTGCTCAAAAAATTAAAAATTATATTCCGGTTATTTATTCATCGGCCGAAAATGAGCCGATCGCTTATAACTGGAAAATAAAGTTTAATGAAACCGGCAAAATACCGTCATTTTACAATGTATTTTCAGAGCTCAATCACAATGAAATGACCGGATTTGACGCAAAGGAAAATACGCGAAATTTATCCAGACAATTTCATTTCATTTTACTGAAAGATAAAACCGATCATCCCCGAATTCAAAAAAGAATGGAGGTGCTTGGAAAGTTGTACGCGGACAGAAACCTGCCTGTAACCGCGGTCAACCTTGACGGCAAAAACGTTTTTCATAAAATTTTTTCCTCCCTGATTCTGGCCGACTGGGCCGCGTATTTTACCGCCAAGGAATACGGCGTTGAACCGGAACAGGTGCCCATGGTTGAAGAATTTAAAAAACTGGTCGCATGAAATTTTACTCAATAAAGAATTGGTTATCGCCGGAATCCCGACTTTTCTTCCACCAAAAAATTATAAATTAAAAACAAAACGCCGAACTTGCTCGGCGTTTTCTATTTTCTGGTGCCGGGGGGGAGACTTGAACTCCCACGAAGTTTTACCTTCAACGGGGCTTAAGCCCGTCGCGTCTGCCAATTCCGCCACCCCGGCTTATTTTTTTTCTTCCTCTATGGCCAGATTGTAAGCTGTGGCAATTGGGACATAATATTTTTAAGTTTCTTAACCTATTGTCGTGTCTGTTTCCATTGCTGTGGTGAAGTTCCAGCGGCAAATATCCGTCCGCTGTTTTTTCTTCCCACCCGCATATCTCGCAGTGCTTTGGTTTAAGATTTACTGCAAAAAGACGGTTTTTTAATTTATAGCTCTGAAAGTTGCTTTCCTTAACAAGTATTTTTTCAATAGGAATGATTGGCTTGCCGATGCCACGCAATCCTAAATTCCACCCACGTCCTTTGAAATGAGATATGTCAAGGTTTGCTTCTCTAATATATTTTTTTATTTGAGTATAATTACCACCAGCCTCTCTTAATCCGAGTTTTAAAAGTACCTGTCTATAACTAAAAGACTCGTCTACGAACCTCACTAATTGCTTTGTTTGCCAACTTCTTTTTTTCTCTACCTAAATTATAACAACAAAACGGCATACTTATCAAAGTATTTATTCACACACGTCTACCAATTTCACCACCCGGGCAACCGTTTACTTCCGCTGATATGATAACACATTCATGAAATTTTTCAACCGTTTTTGAGGCCTGGGCGAGAATTGCACTCGCGTATAGAGGTTTTGCAGACCTCTGCCTTACTACTTGGCTACCAGGCCCTACTTACTACTTTTTAAAATTTCCTCAATTTTTTGACGGGCTCTCTCTCCGCCGTCGGCCCTAAATTCAAAAACCGGCATGTATCTAATTTTAAAATTTTTTTTCATATATTCATAGAAGTCGCGCTTCGCCTCTTTTAACAGCGCCAAAACCTCTTGTTCCCGTTTTTCGGGCCAGACGCTTATAAAAACGCGCGCGTCTTTCATGCCCGGACTTAGTTCTACTCTGGTTACGGTGGTTATGGTTTCTCTTGGATTGATGCCGCGCTCGATAAAGTCGGCCGCCAATTTTTGTATGAGCGATAGCGCCCGATCAGGGCGTTTTGCGTTTGCCATTTATACTTCAGGTTTTATTTTTTCTTCTTCCACCACCTCCAATTCGTCCCCCTCGGCCAAGGCCAGTTTTGAAATAATTCTTAGGCCGAATTCTTTTCCCTCCTCAACTTCAGAAACCCTGGTTTTGTTTTGTTCCAGCTCCTGTATCCGGCCTTCGCCCAAAAAGTTTCCGCGTCTTTTGATTTTGAATTTTTTTCCGCTTAGAGCTACACCCGAAATTACCCGGCCCCCGACTATCTGGTCTTTGGCTCCCTGCTTGAAGAGCTTGAGTATTTTTATCCGGCCAAGCTCTTTTTCAATTATTTCCTCGGGCAGTTTATCTCTTATCGTCACTTTAAGCCAGTCGGCTACCTCGTAGACTATGTCAAAACTCTTTACGGTAATACCGTATCTTTCGGCAAGATCTACGGCCGATTTTTCAACCGCGACTTTAAAACCCACGACTATGGTGCTCAAAGACCCCGATGCCAGCTTTATGTCGTCTTCGTTTATGGGGCCTACGCCCGAGCGGATCATTTTTATTTTCAGTTTTTCCGATTCAAGTTTTTTTATTTCTGCCTCCAGAGCTTCGGCCGATCCGGTTGTGTCCGCCTTGATTATTAACGGTATTTCAAAAATTTTTTCATCTCCTGCCGGCGTTTTCACGGCTTTTAAGGACGCGGTTTCGGATTTTTCCGAGGCTTCATTTGACAGGGCTTCGGCCTCTTTTTTTGAGCCGACCGTCTGAAAGGATGAGCCGGTATCCGGCAAAACGCCGAAACCGACAATTCTGACCGCTTGTCCGAAAAATGCCTCTTTTACGCCGTGTCCGGCGAAATCTTCAAAAATTCTTACGGGCGCGAATGTTTTTCCGGCAACGACAAATTCGCCCTGGCGCAAAACGCCGTTATGTATTATTAAAGTTGCCGCGTTTCCGCGCTTTGAGTCAAGATGGCTTTCAATTACAACGCCCGAAGCTTTGGCTATCGGGTCGGCTTTCAGGTCCTCAAGTTCTGATGTAAGAAGAACAATTTCCAAAAGATTTTCAACGCCCTCGCCGGTTTTGGCCGAAATCGGAACCAGGGGGATTTTTCCGCCCCACTCTTCTATCAAGACGTTATGTTCCGATAAATCCTTTTTTGCTTTTTCAATGTTGGCGTTTGGTTTATCAATTTTGTTCAGCGCTACGACAAACGGAATTTCGGCCGAAATTATTGTTTCAATGGCTTCTTTTGTTTGCGGCTTTACTCCGTCGTCGGCCGCTACAACCAAAATAGCGATGTCGGCCACCTTGGCCCCGCGGGAGCGCATTTTGGAAAACGCTTCGTGCCCCGGGGTGTCAATAAAAGTTATTTTTCTTGTTTCGCCTTCTTTCGTGCTTACGGTCGCTTCATAGGCGCCGATATGCTGGGTTATTCCGCCGGATTCTTTTTCGGCCACATTCGTGCTCCGTATGCGGTCAAGAAGAGTTGTTTTCCCATGGTCAATATGGCCCATTACTACCACAATGGGCGGGCGCGCGACTGATTTTTCGTTTTGTGATTCTTCTTTGGCCATATTTTTTTGCGTTTTGCCTTAAGCATACCGGCCCAAGGCTTTTTCAATCGCGCCCTTTTCTTCGTCTGAAAGCCGGTATTGCGATTCGCCGGCTGTTATCGGTTTGGCATAAATCCGGCTTTGTTCCCGGCCGTAAAGCCCCGATACCACAAATCCGTTTCTTTGTTCGTCCAGCACCGCGATTGAAAAACTCTGGTCCCCGCCGATTCCGTCGTAAGGATTGAAGCGGACCACGCCCAGATGCTGGGCGCTTCTGGAAACTCTTTTTTCAAGATGGGCCAGAAACTCGTCAATTTCTTTTTCTTTCTCGGTAAAATATTTAAGCGAGTCCTGAACTTCGGACAGCACATTCTGCAAATCATCGGCCTTGCTTCCGCGAAAAAGTTTTTTAAGCCGGAGTTCAAGAAACGCCAGCCAAACCAGAGCCGCAAGCGACAAAGTTGCCGCCGCAAGCGCTATCCAAGTTGCGTAATTTGAGCTTAAAATCATGTCTATCAATATAGCCCATCTTGTCCCTTTTGTCGAATTATAATATTTTGGGTACCAGTTTTTGTTCCGCCGCCGCAGAATATTTACAGAAAAAATTTCCAAAAAACACCCGCGCTTGATGCGGGTGTTTTTTAAATTGGCGGAGGCGGTGAGATTCCTCTTGTCTCGCTGTCGCTCGACTGCGAGTCGCGATTGCCGTCAGGCAATCGTTCGAATCTCACTAAGCTTTCAATAATGCCAAATTTTAATATCGGATGATATTAAAATTAGTCATTGCGGAGGCGGTGAGATTCGAACTCACGATGCCCTTTCGGACATACTGGTTTTCGAAACCAGCCCATTCAACCGCTCTGGCACGCCTCCAAAATACTCAATCCATTGAGTCTATCAAAAATAAACCTTAAAGAAAAGATTTACTTCGGCGCCCTAAGTCCCCAAATACCAAGAGTAAGCGAGGCGACGATGGCTATTCCTATTATATAATCCGGCTTAACCGTTACGCGCACGAGTATGGTGTAAGCGGCCATAAGCCAGATTAAAACTATCGTTATTGCGAGCCAAGGGTATTTCATGCCAAATTTTTAATTTCTAACGACTAATTACTAAACTAACTGACCTCTTTAATTCTATCATATAATTCGGGATATTTTTCCGCCAGAGCGGTAATAATGTTCATGAGCCGTTCGCGCGCGGCGTAATGATGTTCTTCAATTCTGGTTGATGTTTCACCCTCCTTTTCCGGCGATACTCCGGACAGGCTCAAACTCTCAAGGGTGTTAAGCCGGGCCGTTTCTTCCTGGTGTTCCGGAGTCTTGTTTTTGATGTCTTCTGCGGTGTGGCGTTCAAAAAAAATTTTAACCGCCTGAACCATATTAAAATTATTGTCCAGCCGCAAACAAACCATGTCTATAATTACAAGTGAACGCAAAAAGGCGATGACGTCTTGCGGGAAGCCGAGTTTGTATTTTTCAACCGCCTTGGCTATCCTCAAAAACGCCCTAGCCGAACTTCGCTTGGCAATATCCGCGTCTTTGGCTCCCGCGAAAAAATTCCAGTCTTTAAGGATGGGCGCCATATCTTCGGTAAGGCGGCTGGTTACGAACTCAAGAACCGTCTCGTAAGTTTTTTGGATTTTCTGGTCGCTCTCTATTACCTCGCCGTATTCTCTCATGAGCCGCTCGTTTAAAAATTCCACGATTCCTTCGGCACTTTGCCGGAAATCAAGCTCCACAGCTCCTTGAATAAAACGTAAAAGCCCGGAGTTGTCGTAATTTGAGCGCCCGATTATTCCGAAGTCAATAAAACCGATCCGGCTTTCGGGAAAAATCATTAAATTTGCCGGATGCGGGTCGGCGTGAAAAAACCCGTCAATAAAATATTGGCGCATTAAATCGCCCACGAAAGCGTTTGAGGCCTTGAGCAAATCAATATTTTTTTCGGCCAAAGCTTTTTTTAAATCCTCCGGACGCGTTTGGAGATAAACCATTATCTTTTTTACCTGGCTTCCGTCAATGAATTCCTGAACCAAAATTTTCTTTGTGGCAAATTCGGAATAATTTTTTGGAATGACCACGTTTTCAAGGTTATGTTTTTTGGCGTGGTCATAAAGAATTTTATTGTTTTCCGCCTCTATTCTATAATCAAGTTCGTCTGCAAGCCACTTTTTGAGCCGGATTAAAACCTCTTTAAACGGCACGGATTTTAAAATCCCCAGAAAATCAAAAAAATAAAAAACTGCTTTTAGAAAAAAAAGGTCGGCTTTGATGAATTTTTCGCTGTCCGGTTTTTGAATTTTTACGGCCACATTTTCCCCGCCCAAACTCGCCTTGTAAACCTGCGCGAAAGAAGCCGAGCCGACAGGTTCCGGTTCTACGCGCCCAAAAACATCCTCTATTTTTTTACCGGTTTCTTTTTCAAAAACCGCGAACATTTTTTCGTTTTCAACTATTTTTGCGCTGTCCAGCAAGTCCAAAAGGCCGGAGGCGTAGCTGAAAGGCAAAATATCAAAACGCATTGCCAGAACCTGGCCGAGCTTTACGTAAACTCCGCCCAGGTCTTCAAATAAAAGCCGAAGCTTGGTCGGTCCGTCAGCCCGCCCGAAAAGATGTTTAATTAAAATTATCGGCAAGGAAAAAATCCGGCCGATGAAAATCAAAAAAGTCATGGCGGTATTTACGCGGCGCTCTTAAAGCCGATTATCGCGAGCACTACGCTGGTTATGACGCCGGCAAGATACAGGCTCGTGGGATCAAGGCGAGTGTCGTTATATAAAATAAGGGCAATCGCGAGCCAGATGCCGACTATTGTGACCAATGTCCACGGATAACGCATACAGACATTTTAGCATTGACTTTAATATTTTCAATGCTAGGTTAAAAGCGGAGAAAGCAGTTTGAAAAGGGGAGAAAAATGTCTAAAAAGCCGGTTTTGGGGCCAAAGACGGCAAAAGAGAGCAAGCGCGCGAAAAAACTGATTGCGCCAACAACACAGAACTTTGACTTTGTTCCGGGCATAACGCGGGGCGTTACCTCATGCTGGGTTAAGAACGAGGACGGGGCGGCATATTTTGACGCCCATTCCGGACCCGGTGTTTTCAATATAGGCCATCGCCATCCGGCTCTTGAAGAAGTTAAACGAACTGCTGTTTTCGGTTACGGAGCGAACGAATATCCCAGCGACGAATCTAACAAGTTGGCGGAAAGACTGGCATCTCTTTCGCCCGGGAACTTTGATAAAAGAGTTTTCTTTTCCTCGTCCGGAACCGAATCGGTTGAAGCCGCGATTCGCGCCGCGCAGGTTCACAAGCGTTCGCCGACGATGATGGCTTTTGAAGGCGCTTTTCACGGACGGACCTTGGGCGCGCGCACTTTAACTGACCGCGCGCATGTAACCAGATACTCCTATCCGGCCTTTCCGGTTATTCGTCTGCCGTTTCCGGAAGAGCGCACAGAAATGGGCCGTGCGGACAATTTTATGAAATGCGTAAGGCGAATGCTTGCGACTAAAAATCTTGAAGAAGTGGCCGCTATTTTCTGGGAGCCGATCCAGGGAGAAGGCGGAGTCAGAATCACAAGTCTTCCGGCTTTTAAGGCGCTAATGAACGAAATTATTCTGCCTAACAGAATTTTACTTGTGGCCGACGAAGTTCAGACATTTAGCCGTACCGGAAAATGGTTTGCATCGGAACATTTTGATGTTCAGCCGGACATTATTTGCGTGGCCAAAGCTCTTGGCGGAGGCGCGCCGATAGGGGCGACAATAATGCGCGAAGGCGTCTGCTGGCCCGAAGGCGGGCTCTACTCCAATACTTGGGGCGGAAATCCTTTTTGCTGCGCCTGCGCTCTTGCGACCCTGGACGTTTTGAAAAACGAAAATTTGGTTGGGCGCTCCGGCGTTATCGGCAAAATTTTTAGGGCAGTTTTTGACAATGCGCTGTCCGAACTCGTGAAAAATAAAAGGCACAATGCGAAAATAGAAGTCTCCGGCATGGGTCTTATGCTGCGGATTGATTTTAAAGATTTGGAAGGGAATCCGCTTACTGATTTGCGAAATAAGGTCAAAAAAGAAGCATTTAATCGCCGTATTCTTCTCATGTCTGCCGGCGATTCGGCTTTGCGCGTAATGCCCCCGCTTGTTGTTTCGGAAGAAGAAATAAGGGGGCTGGCTCGTGAGCTTGCCGAATCCGTTGCCTCTGCCGTAAAAAATTTATAATTTGAATCCCCCGACTTTCGGGGGATTTTTGTTTTAGCTTGCCAAGAGTTTGTTGAGCGGACTTGCCCTGAGCGTAGTCGAAGGGTGTTATAATTACCGGATAACTAAATATGGATAAACTAGAACCCAAACACAAAAAAGCCGCCGCCTATCTTAAAGACATGGTTTATGGGGCGAATGACGGACTGGTTACAACATTCGCGGTCATAGCCGGAGTCGCCGGAGCATCTCTTGACCCGGTAGTCGTTGTTTTCCTTGGTATGGCCAACCTGTTGGCTGATGGTTTTTCTATGGCCGCTTCCAGTTTTCTGGCCACCCGTTCTGAAAGCGATGTTTTTCACCGCGAAAGAGAAGTGGAGCATTGGGAGGTGGCGCATAAACCCGAAGCCGAGGAGGGGGAAATACGGGAGATTCTTGCCAAGAAGGGCTATTCCGGCGCGGATTTGGACCAGATGACAGGGCTTGTTACTAAAAATAAAAAATTCTGGGTTGATTTGATGATGGGCGAGGAGCTCGGCCTTACGCCGGTGGGAGAGGCAAAACCGCTAAAAGGAGCCGTCACGACATTTTTGGCTTTTGTCTTGGCCGGTTTTATGCCGGTTCTGCCGTTCTTTTTTATTCGCGCCGATGACGGAGCTTTTTGGGTGTCGGCAATTCTCGCGGGCGCGATGTTTTTTGCGGTAGGAGCGCTAAGAACCATTTTCACCCGTCGAGCGTGGTTTTGGTCGGGACTTGAGATGTTTTTTGTCGGCGGTCTTGCCGCCCTTATTTCCTACGGAGTCGGATTTTTAATTAGAGCCGTGATTAGCTACTAAAAAAACCGATGTTTGGCCGCGGCGACTCGGGTTGGCGGTGGGATCGGGTTGCGGCGCGAAGCGCCATAAAAATATAGGCGCGGAGCCGCGGATAAATTTCGGTTTTTATTAAACTTGTTACCGATGCAGTAAAAACTCTTCAAGCACTATTTTCTTTTGCAATTTTTTGCCCTCTCTTAAAATTTCCATTCCTATCTCGTCTCCTATCTGGCAGGAGGCGATTATGTCTTCCAGAGTTTCATCCTCGGTTATTTTTTTGCTGTTGAAAGCAAGAATGACATCATATTCCTGAAGCCCGGCTTTGTCGGCAGCGCTCCCCGGAATTATGGCCACATCCCCGGGCATGCCCTCGTTCATTATCAGCGCTCCGTGGTCAATCGGCAGGCGGAATTTTTTTTGCAAATTTTTGTTTAAAATCATGTATCTGACTCCGAAAAACGGACGGCGTATACGGCCGTATTTTTTGATTTCCTCAAGGTCTTTTTTGGCCCGATCTATGGGAATGGCAAAACCTATGTTTTGCGCTCCAAATACAACCGCTGAATTTATGCCCACCGCGCGCCCGTCCAAATTTACCAATGGCCCGCCGGAGTTGCCCGGATTTATGGCCGCGTCAGTCTGAATAAGCCCGCGCAGTTTTTCCTGATGCCCCGCGAAATCGGTCATCGCGGTAATGAACCGCGAAAGTCCGGACACCACGCCGGTTGAGACGGTGTTTTGAAACTCACCCAACGCGTTGCCGATGGCAATCACCGATTGTCCAAGCTCGAGGTTTTTAGCAGTTGCCATTTCAACCATTGGCGAGTTTTTGACTTCAATTTTAAGTATGGCGACGTCGTTTATCGGGTCGCGGGCGAGTATTTTTGTTTCGTATTTTTTATTGTCTGAAGTAATGACGCTATAAACCGCTCTGGGGTCGGCTATGACATGCTTGTTTGTGAGTATCGTGCCGCTTTTATCTATGAAAAATCCGGAGCCTCCGCCCATTTTAACCCGGCCGTGCTCGTCTGTCGGGGCTTGCCTCAGACGCGATTCCAAAAGAGACTGCTCTCTGGGGTCAAGAGTATAAAATTCTTCGGGCAAATCGGCCGCGATTTCTTGCAAGTCTTTGGTTACGGCAATACTTACCACCGCCGGCATCACCGATTTGACCGCGCTTATAACTTGTTTTTGATAGTCAGCCATAATCTCTAACTATACACCAAAACGCCAAAAAAACAAAAAAACCGCCCGTGGGGCGGATTTGTTTTATTCTACGAAATCGTTTTTAGTTCCTCGGAAGCGCTGATGACGCCGTATCTTATGGCTGAATAGTTGGGCAGAGCGGCGACCACTCTTTCTTTTAAGAATGTATTCATTTTTTCAACTTCTTTTTTTACAAACTCTCTAATTTCATTAGAGGATTTTTTATCGTCGCCTTCAACCATAAAGCCCAGAGCGCGAGACGCCGCCAATCGGATATTTAATTCAAGGATGTTGACTTTTTGGTCCATGACCGACAAGACTTCGCAGATAAACGGATTTTCGGACTCGCGCCTCTCAACCCCAAACAGTTTTTCAAATAATTGCGGCAATATAACATCCTTTCTTTTGAGGGTGCTGAGGGTTTCCTCAATCATTGGTTTTAAAGCCGTAAGTTCTCTGTTAACACTGCTGACGATTTCATACGCGGGCACGTTTTTCTCCTCATTGCCAAAGAGCCAAATAATTATTAACATAATAGCACAAAGGCCCTCGTAGTTCAATGGACAGAACAACTCCGTCCTAAGGAATAGATGACCGTTCGATTCGGTCCGAGGGCACCATGATATTTTTCACGGGTCAGGGGGACGATGGAAAAACCGGCCGATTCGGCTGTGACCAAAGGATTTCCAAAAGCTCGGCCGCAGCCGAAGCGCTTGGAAGCGTGGACGAAATAAATTCTTTTTTGGGTATTTGCAAAGTGAAGGCGCGGGGCGCTTTTTCCGCCCAAGGCGGACCAGCCGCGGGCTGGGATGTAGCGGGCATACCCGCCGAAAATTTAATTTCCGAAATTCAAAACGATCTTTTTATAATTCAGGCCGAGCTCGGAGGGTATTCCAAAATTAAGTTCGGCTCCGACAAAATAAAAAAACTTGAGGAATACATAAATTGGATTGAAAAAGAGCTTCCGCCAATAAAAACTTTTTTTGTGGCGGGAGGGACGGAATTGTCGGCTCTTTTTGACTACGCGCGGACACTGGCGCGAAGAGCCGAGCGCAAAACGGTATTCATGTCAGAACAGTCGCCGGACGAATTTAATCCCGAAATTTTGGCATATCTCAACCGCCTTTCAAGCATACTTTACGCTCTGGCGCGTTTTGCTAACCACAAAGCCGGTGTTCCCGAAGAACCGCCAAAGTATTGAGGCGTTGAAATAAGGCGCGACTCGTTTTATAATTTATGTTGAATTTAGCAAATGGGCCCGTGGTATAGTGGTAACACAGATCCATGGCATGGATCAGTCAGGGGTTCGACTCCCCTCGGGTCCACAAAAACAACGAGCGAAGCGATTGACGAGCGCAGGCGAGGAAATACTGAGACCAGTAGGTCGAATGTACTATGTTTTTGTAGGACACCGAGCGTAGCGAGGTGTAATACATTCACTACTACCAGCATATAATTATGACATCCAAAATCCGCAACAGTTTAATCATTTTTTCTTTCTTTCTCCTCTCGATAACTATCATCGGTATCTTTTGGCTTGTTACCACGCCGGGGGTAGAAGCCGGACTTGTTTTCGCCTACGCCGCCGGCCTTTCCATGATTTTTTTGCCCTGCACCTTGCCTTTGGTATTTGTCATTGTGCCTCTGGCAATGAAGCAATCACCGCTCAAGGGACTTACAATGTCAGTGCTTTTCGGACTTGGGCTTGCCATTACGCTTTCTATTTACGGCGCGGCCGTTGCTTGGGTCGGCGGATTTATTGGCATGAATGCTATTATTCGCTGGATGTTCGGGATTGCCGGAGCGATGGCGTTTGTATTCGGACTTTCTGAATTGAAGCTTCTCACCGTGCATTTGCCTTTTATGGCGAAAGTATTGCCAACCTCGCTCCAAAAAAGCGGCGATTATTCAAAGTCGTTTTTCATGGGATTATTCTTGGGCAACGCCGGCGTGGGCTGCCCCAATCCTGCGTTCTATGTGCTGCTCACCTATATTGCGACCGTTGGAAGCGTAAGCGATGGAATTTTTTTGGGAGTGGTGCATGGCTTGGGAAGAGCCACGCCCCTTATTTTCCTCGTCATTCTCGCCATCCTCGGCATCAATACTCTTGACTGGGTCAGCCGTTCGCAAGAAAAAGTTGAAAGATTTATGGCGTGGGGACTCATCGGCATCGGCGCGTATCTTTTTCAATATCTGCCGTTTAAGATGGCGTTTTGGGAGGACTCAATTTTTCATGTTGTGTGGAATGATATTGTAACGAGAACTTTGCCAAGCATAGCCGAAAGCGAGAGAATCGAAGAACTGCTGAACATTCAAGGGGGTACTGCCATCATTTTGCCGTGGGTGCTTATCGGTTTTATGGTCGGAGCGGTTATTATTTGGGACGCGTTTGTTCGGCATAAAAAGTTATCACAAAACCAAGTCATATAATGAATACAATGTTTTCAACCATCCAAGTTGTTTATGCCCACGAAGAAGGAGCGACCACCGTAACTCCCGACAATACCCTCGGCCCCATTTTAGCGTTAGCTATTATCATCTTGGCCATAGTCGCAGCCAAGTACATTAAAAAGATTAATAAATAAAACTATTATGAATAAAGAAATTAACCTGACCCTCGTTACTCGCGAAGGGTGCGTGCATTGCGCGCAGACGAAAGAGCTCTTAAAAAAGCTCCAGCCCGAGTACCCCGAACTTGTGGTGGAGGAAATAGACATGACAACGCCACAAGGGCAAGAACTCATCAGTAAATACAGCATTATGTCGAGCCCCGGAGTTATCGTTAACGGTGAGATGTTCTCTATGGGTGGGACTACGGAAAAGGAGTTAAGAGAAAAATTTACCGCATTAAGGAGTTAAGTTGTTGTACATGAGATATATAAAAGATTATAATTAACACCGCACATAATATGAACAAAAAAATTACCATCATTCTTCTGGCGGATAAAAGCACTCACGAAAATATGGGCCGCGCTTTGCACGCTTTGCTTTACGCCAAACAGATAAAATCAAAAGGGCTTGAGGTTGAGCTGATTTTTGACGGCGGCGGCGCCGAGTGGGCCGCGGAATTTCCCAAAAACGAGCACTTTAAAAAACTTCATCAGGAGCTTCTTGAGGGCGGAGTTGTTAAGGGCGTGTGTTCATTTTGCGCCGGAGCTTTCCATGTAGCCGATGAGCTTAAAGCGTCGGGAGTTAATTTCATAAATGAGGACAACGGCCATCCCGATATCGGCGCGCGTATTGCCGATGGTTGGGAAATAATGGTTATTTAAACTGAAGCCGCGGGAAAACACGGCTTAAAAATTGTTTGCGAAAAAATACCCCCCCCGCTCCAATGGAGCGGGGGTTGCGCGAGCCGATTAAATTAAATTTTTAGTTCGTCTCTCGGTTTTACGGGCATGTTTGAACCCGAGCATGGCCGCGGAGGAAATTTTCCTCCGGTTTTATTGTGTCGAACAAGAAATTTTATTCCTTTTCTTTCCGTAAAAGCAATTGGCTGTTTGCACACCTCACATATGCCTAAAATGGATTTGTCGAAAAGTGGTTTATCAAGCTTGATCACTTTCGCCCCCTGTTTTTCTGTGAAAAACCCGATTCCCGATCTTTTCTAATTATACACGAAAAAATAAAAATGTCAAGTTTTTGTGTTTGTGGGCGCGCCGGATTAACATAACAGGATGATTAAAACCGGATTAAAAATCATAGTTTTATTTCTGGCGATATTGGCTGCTCTAGGTTATGTTTATTCAATAAAAACAAAAAATGATAATTTGCCCGAAAAATATAACAGACTGTCCGTAAGCGTCGCCGGCAGAGAACTTATGGCCGATGTCGCCGACACTCCAGAAAAAAAAGCTCTTGGCTTATCCGGCAGGGAAAAATTGGAGAAAAACGAAGGGATGATTTTTATTTTTTCGGAGTCGGCTTCGCGCCAGTTCTGGATGAAAGACATGCGTTTCGCGCTGGATATAATCTGGCTGGATGAAAATAAAAAAATAGTTGATATAACGAAAAACGCCTTGCCCGAATCTTACTTGTCCCGAGCGGAGTCGAGGGGCCCCGAAAAATTTTCGTCCAAAGCGCCCGCTAAATACGTTTTGGAAGTAAACGCCGGCTTTGCCGATGAAAACAAAATAAAAATCGGAGACGAAGTTTTGTTTTAACCGTCCTTTGACATCGGCCGCGTATAGATATAAAATAGCGGTTAGTTGACGCCTGTTTTAAAGGGGGTGTTTTATGCGCTATGACGAATTTGTCAGGCGTAAAATACAGCAAACTCTTGACAAAGAGATTGCGATTTTTCGGCTTTGCTTTGCGCATGGCCGCCAATATGCCGAAGCTCTTAAGATTTCCGAAGACGATCTGGAAGTTCTGTGGCGCATCGGCGGCGAGTCTATGGAGCTCGTGTTTGCGCCTTCTTTAAGACAGACGGAATCAAACGAAGACGAGAACGTCTTTATGGGCAAGTTTGACGACAGTTTTTTGAAACTGGAAATTGACGGCAAAATTTTTCATTTTATTGTCCGTCCGGTAAGCAAACCGCCCCATTATACTGGCGAGCCGAGAAAAATCATAATGGTTTTTTCTTCCGATGACGACTTGAATATCAATATGGAGAATGAAACAGTTTTTTTGACCGCGGTTTTAGACGAGTGGCATAAAAAAATCCTCGATCTTTTGCGAAGCGGGAAAATTGACCTGATGTCGGATGACTCCGATAAGCCGAATCTTTAGTAAAGCACCCCGACAATTTTCGGGGTGTTTTTAATTTACTTACTCTCGGCTTGTTTCAACAGCCATTCAAGAATGGACTTTCTGTGCCACAAAAGATTTGCCCTTATTCTTGCAGTGTTGGCTGACGCGGGAAGTTTGGCTTCGCCAAACTTGTCGTAAGCCAAAGCCGGCGAAAGCGCCTTTTCAATTTCCCTCTCATCCATCAAAACATCTAAATTCAGAGCGGATGATTTTTGGTGAATTAAAACTTCGGCCAGATCAGGAAAAAACTTATCTTCGGTTTCGGCAAGCGCGCCCTCGACGACTTTTGCGGAAAAATCTTTGAATTGCATGAGTGTGCGCAGTTCTTCTTCGTCGGCGAGCAAGCGTTCGGTCGCCTCTTTTGCGCAAGGACTTTTTTCTTTTACGGCCTTCCTGAAAGCCTCGTTTTTGCAACTAATGGATTCACTCAAAAGCCTTTCCATTTCAATAAGTTCGCTTCTTGAACGGAGCATGGCCAGCTCCTTTCCAAACGTATCCGCATTAACGATAGCAAAAAAGAAAAATTTTACCAGAAGCCGGTTTCTGGACTGGCGGGAAAAGTTGTGATAAATTTTGGACAGATTTTATTTTCGGGATTGGGGTCGGCCGTGATAGAAATAAAACACGTCGGCATCAGGGACGCTCTCGATTTTTTTGACGGTGTAAACCGCCTTTTGCCTCAACTGCATCCGAGCGGCAACGGGGAGAAAATAGGCGAGACCGACTTCGTGGATTGCCTGCTAAACGGAAATTTTCACCTTTTTGTAGCGTTGGACGATTCCAAGATTTATCCCCGCAACTTTGCGGCCATGGCCTCGATTTTTTTCCAGAGAAATTTGGGCCGATGGATCGCCGAGATTCACGATGTCGTGGTTGATGAAGAATATCGCGGGCGGGGACTTGGTGAGAAAATCACCCTTGTCTTGATTGAAGACGTAAAACGGTTCGCGAAAATAAAAAACGTGAAAATCAAACTATATCTGACCAGCCGTCCTTCAAGAGTCGCGGCCAACAAGCTTTACGAAAAACTCGGATTTATCTTGGTGGCCGAAGCCCGCGGAGAGTGGGGGACAAATTTATACAAAATGATAATAACGCCCTCGTGAGGCGTTATTTTTTGTGTAAAAGAAAAACCGCCACAAGGATATTCTCCTCTAGCGGCTGATCCAACTTACTTCTTTGGGGTTTTGGGCAATAAAACTTTGCCTGACCCGCCACAACTGTTGCATATTTCGCCGTCGAAACTAAGCCAATCCAGCGCAGCGAACTGAGATTTCGGCATTGGATCGGTCAATTTGCCCCTACCCTTGCAGTGATGGCATGTTTCTTCTTTATTTTCCATTTCTTTGCCCCCTGTTTTCCGGGTTGTATTTTTAGCGCTACACCTGCGTATGCCCTACGCACACGAGATGCGTGCTACAAAACACAACCAAACATTCCGCCCCCATATTATCAGAATATTAAAAAAAGTCAATATCGCTGGGTCGGCAAACGAAGCCGCGCCGCGTCAAACGCGATAGCGATTTGACGCGGCGGAATTAGTTCGGATCTGTTTGTTCAGAAAAAAATAAACCGCCCCACAATGAGGCGGTGAACAGCTATATTTGTTTTCCGAGAAATTAAACCAGTAATTTAAGCGAATCGTTAGGAACACAGAAAATATGGGAGTCTCCACCAAGAATTGCGCCTTCCGGACCATTTAAAAACAAAACTTCAATACCCACGTCAAGTTCTCCGTTCGGACCATAAACTATTCCCGTCGCACGAGTAAGTAGTCCAGTGCTGCCTTCTCTAAGAATTCTTGGAGGAAGCCCTGCGTTGTAAAGCTCTACATTTCTTTGTAGAACAACTCTTTCTGCTGACGGGTCCGTTGGAAGCTTTTCCATCCGTTTTCTCCTTTTTGGTTGTAAGCTTACAAAGAACTTTGAAATGCGACACCCCGATATACCCAATGTATATGAGGCACGCACATTAAACAAAATAACATATCCTGCATTATTTTGTCAATGGGTGCCCTTCGTCGAAATCTCCTCAGGACGCTCCATTTGGCAATCAACAAAAAAACCCGCGTCAAAGCGCGGATCTTTTTGTTGGCCAAATGGGTGGGTGAAGGGATTTGAACCCTCGATCTCCTCGGCCACAGCGAGGCGCTTTGTCCGCTAAGCTACACCCACCATATTTTTTATTTTGACTCTATCTTGGTGTCGAAATGATGTACCAAGTAATGACAATTATGACAAAGCCACGTTAGGTTACTTAAAGAGTTGTTTTTTCTATCTCTATCAACGTGGTGAACGCAAAGTATTCTTTTGTCTTTTGTTTTACACACCCGGCAGTATTGTTGAACCCCGTTCTTTAGTAAGCGGTTTCTGTATTCGACATGCTCGCCGCTTTTCCAGTTTGAATGATTTTTGCCAACATATACGACCGAGTTTCTCCATATTGTTTGACATTTTTTTGTACAAAAATACTTTTTGCTCTTTGATATCCTGATGGCCTTAAGTGTTTTATATACATCCTTTTTACATGTAAAACAAGTGACCCATTTACCTGTCTTTGCGCCCTCATGTTGGCATGTCCGCGAACAATATTTGGCATTCCCGTATTTAATCCAACTCGGTTTTGCGTAAAAACCCCTCTTGCATATTCCGCATTTTACTGTGGGCATATAAACAAATTATCTGCCCACAATCCCTCTTTGTCAAACCACCGGTTTCTGTTTTATCCACAAGCCATGGCGTTGCCGTTACACCATAGGCACCATCTTAATGTTAAACACCGAGTGTTCAACATCTATTCGCGAAAGGAT
>CAYPMM010000012.1:0-23236 GCA_964412115.1 uncultured Candidatus Saccharibacteria bacterium
CTCAGATTTAACTGAAGTCGTTTATGCATTAGTCAATAGAGTTGGTCAAGACAAGGTTGCGGTTATTCTTCAAAATTTGGCCGAAAAAGATCCGACTTTTAAAGGGTGGTTTGAAAAGAAAAAAATGGCATCTGGAGGACTAAAATTTAATTTTTATGGTAAGAAATTTTCGCCGGAAGAGTTTGACGAAAAAAAAGAGAGCGAACGTCTGGAAAAACTGCGACTCGAGTTAAAGGAATTAGAAAAAAATCCTCCGCAAAAAGATTATGAGCAAGAAGATTACGACTATTGGGAGCCAAATTGGGGTGAAGAATCATTGCCCACAATGCCGGAGGTTCACAAAGATCAGAGCGCTCATCCGACAACATGGTTTGAATCTGGGAAGGCCGGGCAGAGAGAATTAGATTCAAAAGCCGAAACGTGGGAAAAGGGCAAAATTTTAAATTTTTACGGACGTTTTAGGCCAAAAATTGAAAATCCAACGGCGATAACAAAAGAAAATTATATTAGTGCCATTGTGGCCGCTGTCCGCGGACCCAAAGCTTCCGACCCCGAAGCGTTTTTGAATATTTTGAACGGTGTTGCTGATAAAGAGGATTTGGAAAAATCGGACGGACCAATAGAGCGTCTTGAAACGGCGAATGATGCTTATAAAGTCGCGGCTGTCGCGTTTGCGCGAGGTTTGTCGGTTGGTATCTTGGAAAACAGGACGGACGATGCGATTTCAGAAACAGACTACATAAGAAGTTTTATTGAGATGAGCGCAAGGGCGCTTGAAAGTAAAAATCCTGCTGATGCCGCTTTTCTTTACGATCTTTGCGGTGAACTCGGACAACTAACAGTGCGCCTCAGAAGTCTTACGGAAAAAGGTCCTCCTGTTTCTCTAGAACTTCCGGGAAGCGCCGATTCATTTTTTATCAGCCACCCGTCTTTAAAACGCGTAAGACAAGTTCCCGACTTCCGAGAACTTCTTGCCGAAAAAGTGAGATGGTATATGGCAAATGACTTGTCTCATAACACTCAAGATAAAAATATAAATTTTATAGAAAAAACTACTGCGAGAGGCATAGAACAGATTCCGTTCCAAGGACCTTCTTTTAATCGTTTGGCTATAATAGCTAGCCAATACTATGAGGGTTTTAAGCTTTATAATGACGTTGAGAAATCAGATGTGCCTGTTTACTGGGACGCCAAGGAGGCCCTTTTAAAAGACTTTGATTCAAGGCGAAACGTCGTTTTTGGAAGAGACGGCAGATACTTTTTTACCGCCCTGAAAGCATCCGCGTTTGGGCAAAAAGAAGTTGAGAACAGGTATGTTGTTATTTCATCACTAATGAGATCTAATCTCAGCCACAAAAGGGAAAAGGTGTCTAAATATCTTCAGCAAAACGGAGTAACCCTTGATTTTAACTTTATAGACACCGGATTTGCAGGGTCAGTTCCCGAATTCGCAATCAAATCACTTGCTGAATCCGGCGGAATAGAAATTTCGGCCAAAGAAGTTGATAAACGGATAAAACTTCTTTCAACAAAGAAAGAAGAAAGAGCTCTCTTCAGAATGGGGCGCACAAGAAGGGCTAGTGTGACCGATGGAAGTGAGCACTTTGCCGTGGAAATTATTGAATCTAGACCTAAAAATATAGACGTACCGGCCTACTTGGAGATTGATGACAAAGGAAGGGTAGGGCCTGAAATAAATCCAAAATCAATTAAGGAGCAGTTATGGTCCTGGGTGGTTGAACACGTTTCTTTTCGCAATTTCGCGCCCCGGCTTAATACAGAGCAGGCCAATGGATAGTTTTTCCGTGGGAGAAGGGCTGAGTTATGCACACCTCCCGTCGGTTGTAAGATTGCAAAGTTCTTTTTGAGGTTTATAATTGTCAGAGGATGTGAAAAACCCCGCTTCGCGGGGTTTTTGAATGCCCGGTTTGGCGGAGCGGTATTTACTTTTTCAAACCGGCAGTTCGCCGCTCCAGCAGCGGCGACTGCCTGCGCTCTCGGCGAAAATTCAGCCCCAACGCTTACTGCGTGTAAGAAAGGGGCTGAACCCAGCATTTTCGCCTGCGAGAGCTTTTCAAAAGCAAACACCGCTCCACCAATAAAAATCTAAAAAATTGATATGCGTGAAGGCCTCACATTTGACGACGTATTGCTTATTCCGAAAAAGTCCCGGGTTTTTTCGCGTAAGGACGTTTCGCTCAAAACCCTGTTTTCAAAAAACATAGAATTATCCGCGCCGATTGTTTCGGCCAATATGGACACCGTAACCGAATCGCGCATGGCCAGATTCCTGGCCGAATCGGGCGGTATCGGCATAATCCACCGTTTTATTTCAATTGAGCAGGAGGCCGAAGAAGTTAAAAAAGTTAAGAGGGCCGAAAATATAATTATTGACGACCCTTATACTATTTTACCTCACCAAACTGTCTATGAGGCGCGAATGCTGATGAGCCATGACGGCGTGTCCGGTCTTTTGGTTGTGGACTCTGCCGGAAGTAGCGCAGGCGAAAGAAAAAAACTTATCGGCATCGTAACCGCGCGCGACATTTTGTTTGAAAAAAATGAAAACCGGAAGGTGAGCGAAGTTATGACTAAAAAAGTCATAACCGCGCCGGTAAATATTTCTCCATCCCGCGCCAAAGAAATTTTGCATAAATATAGAATTGAAAAACTGCCCCTCGTTTCTAAAAGCGGTGTAATTAAAGGCCTCATTACTTCAAAAGATATTTTAAAGAAAAGCCAGAATCCCATAGCTTCAAAAGACAAAAGAGGGCGGCTTTTGGTGGGGGCTGCGGTCGGCGTAAAAGAGGACGCGCTAGCTCGGACAAAAGCACTGCTTGATGCCGGAGCGGACGCTATAGTCATTGATATTGCTCACGGCCACAATATGCGCGCGGTGGAGATGACAAAAATTTTAAAGAAAAAATTTAAAGGAATAGAGCTTGTTGCCGGAAATGTGGCTACTGCCGAAGGCGCGATTGATTTGATAAAAGCGGGAGCGGACGCGGTAAAAGTTGGAATCGGGCCCGGGGCCGCGTGCACCACAAGAGTCGTCACCGGAGTCGGAGTGCCCCAGCTTACGGCGATTGCGGATTGCGTAAAATCCGCTTCAAAATTTGAAGTGCCGATAATAGCCGACGGCGGAGTAAAAAATTCGGGGGATTTTTCCAAAGCTCTGGCTGCCGGAGCATCTACCGTTATGATCGGCAGTTTGTTTGCAGGCACCGATGAAGCCCCCGGCGAATATATAATTGAAGACGGAGTCGCGTATAAATTATATCGCGGAATGGCATCTCGCGACGCGGCAGAGGATAAAATAAAATTAGACGCTTCGACCTCGCTTGGCGCAAGCGGCGGGGATGGTTTTTCAAGAAACCCCGAAGGCAAGGCGGGGCGGGTTTCGTATCGCGGTTCAGCCAAAAATGTCGTCGGCGATTTGATTGGCGGGCTTCGTTCGTCAATGAGTTATCTTGGCGCGAAAAACCTGAAAGAATTCGCCAAAAACGCCGAATTCATAAAAATAACCCAGGCATCATTTAAAGAAGGCCAGGCGAGGAATTAACGGCCCCAAAATCCGTATTGACATAGGCCGTTTTTATACGGCTGGTTTTGTTTTTTGTTTGATTTGGCTCCAGACTGGTTTATATTTTAAGTAGATTTCGCCCGTTGAAAATTGAATAAGGAGAAAGTGATGGCGAAGAAGATGAAAAAAGTGAGTCTGGTTGACAGGGAAGAGGCAGCGCTCAAACGCCTTCAAATTGAGGAGAGATTGACGGCTAAAAAGATGAAAAAGGCGGTCAAAAAAACGCCGGCAAAAAAGACCGATTTAAAGGCGAAAAAAAACGGATCAAGAAAGCTGGCTGAAAAGGAAGTGATAGTGCTCAAACGCCTTCAAAAAGGCGCTTGGAACATTCCCGACATAGCCCAGGAATTTGACACCAGCGAAGAAGACGCGGTGAGTATTGTTGATTCTCTGTATCGCAAAGGCCACGACCTTGTGCACGAGCGCGATACCAAGAGGGTTTATTTGTCCTCCGATCCAAACCAGATGGGCGCGCTCCACATTGACGCCGGTGAAAACGGAAAAAAAGAAATTTTAAGGCATACCCGAAAGATCGGGGTTATTCACGGCACGGTTTTTGGAAGCAAGTATTCCAATCCGACTCTTCTCTACACGGTTTATGAAAAATTTGAAAAGGAAGGAGTGGATTTCGTCATACATCTTGGAGATGTGGTGACAGGCCATCTGATGCGCAAGCGCGAGGGGGAATCTTTCCTTCAGCCTGACCCGGAAATCCAAGGCGATTATGTTTTGAGGCATTATCCCAAATCAAAGTTTTTCAAAACTTATATGATAAGCGGGACCAGAGATCTGACTTTTAAGTCCAGGAAGGGATCGGTCATTAACGTGGTTCGCCGAATTTGTTCCGATGAAGCGCGGCCCGACCTTGTTTACCGCGGAGATTTATCGGCCACTTTCTGGGTCAGGGGTGTCCGCATAGAAGCCATTAATCCGGGCGATGATTACGCTCCCTATTCCAAGAGTTATCCGCTGCAGAACATTATAACCGGCTTAATTTCCGAAGAAGAGTCGTTTTCATCGCAGGAAGATGAGGCGGTTATCGCTCTTGTCGGAGGGTCTCATGTCTATGACCGGATTAAGTCCGGCAATATTCACGGCATTTTAGTGCCGTCTCTTCAGTCGCAGACCCCGCATCAGAAGGGAAAACGCAAAAGAGGATCGGGACCGCTTGTCGGCGCCTGTATAATTGAGCTTGATTTTGACGATGACTGGAAGCTTAAAAATGACCGCGGACGGAGCGGGATAAGGGTCCGTCTCTTGAAGCTTAAAAAATATCAGCAAAAAAACGACCATCGCGCGAGAATTTCCGTCAGTAAGACGCTCCCCGAGAAGTCGGCCAAAGTTTTGGAATTTCTTGATGTTCAGCCGCGTACCGAAGGCGAGATTTCAAGGGCGCTCAAACTGCACAAGAATAAAGTCTGGAACATTGTTGAAGAACTTAAGGGCCATGGATATAGAATTTTGACGCCCGAAGACGACAAGCAGAGCGATACCAAGCAGTTTGCCCTACAGCATCGGCAGGCGTCGCGCTTCAAACCGCTTCCGCTTAAAAATATTTTTGCCGAAAAACATAAAGCCGGTTTTTGTTCCGATACCCACTTTGGAAGCATAGACCAGCTTTGCTCTTTGGTCTCCAGATTTTACGAAATTTGCGAAGAGGAAAAGGTTGAGGCTATATATCATTGCGGAGACTGGTCGGCGGGAACATTTGACCATCCGGCAAACATCCATAAGGTGTATATACCGGGCGCCGAGGGCCAGATGAGATTTTTGACGGATCATTATCCCCGTCTTAAGGGTGACGTAAAAACTGTCGGAGTTGACGGCAATCATGATACTCAGCACGGTTCGAAAAAGGGAATTGATGTCCTTAAAAATTTGTTTATGAGAAACCGTCCGGATATCGTCTATCTCGGCCATGATGTCGGCATTACCAAGCTCGGAAAACTGAATATTGAATTATTGCATCCGGCAGGAGGGGCGGGCTACGCTCTTTCTTACAAAGGACAAAATATCATTGAATCCGAAATCCGTTTAAATCGCGCTCGCCGGAGTAAAGATAAAATTCATGTTCTTGCTCTCGGCAACTGGCATGTCTTTAACGAACAGGTGCATTCCGAGGCCATTGTCATTTGCGTTCCTTGTTTCCAGCAGCAGACGGAAGATTATATGAAGCCCAAGGGGCTGGATCCTTGGATCGGCGGACTGATTTGCGAATTTACCACCGACGCTGACGGGTATGTTACCGAATTTGCCTCCGAATTTATGGATATGGCCCACATGGCCAAAACGCCAGATTTTCCGGATATGCCGCTTGCCGAGTTCATTAAGCGCTATTTTCTTCTTGAGTAAAATTAAAACACCCCCCGATGCATGTCGGCGGGGTTTTTCTTTTGGCCGGTTTTATGTATAGTTAAATTAAAGAAGTTATTTGAAAATCAAATACCGGAAAGGAGAGTCCGATGGCAGACCGTGGGCGCAATAAGGGCGGCTCGTCCGGCGGGATTCCGGACACACTCCCTCTTTTTTTGGTCGGCGATGGCAGTTACTGCGTCTTTCCTTTTCCCGAACCCATAGACCTAAGTATTAAGGTGATGGATAACCCGCGCGCCAACGCTTTTGTTCAGACTTTAAAAGAAAGCGGTTATATGATTTGCGTTCCTTTTCTGTATTCACAAAATATGCCTGAAGTCGGAGTTGTTGGAAGCGTGGGTGACTTTGAATTTTCCGACGAAGAAGGCGGACGAACCCTCTCATTTAAATTCAAAGGGTTTTACCGGGTCTTTATCCAGATTAATGAAAGCAAAAGCGCTAACGGCATATTTATGCTGAATTGGAGCAAGATGACGGATGTGCCGATTTTTTCTTACGAACTTGAGTCCGAAGAGTTTTTGGGACAGCTGGAAAGATTTAAAACGCTTTACCGGGAATTTTCTTTTTCCGAATTCTTTAATGACGGAATTAAAACCGTTGAGGGACTGGAGTTTTTAAGTATCGCGGAAGAGCTGGCGGATAAAGCGGACGCCGGAACGCTTGCTCAGGCAGTTGACGCGGCAATGACCGTTTTAAACAACTTCAGAGAATTTTTCGGCGATTTCGGCACGATTTCGTATCCGATTTTGAGGGAATCGCGCGTCTTGACCAGACTGAACGCGATTAACGAGCTTTTGCATTTTTTGACTGAGGCGATTTTGATAGATTCTTTAAACGGCGCGGATACGGAAAATGAAGAAGGTTTGCCGGAAAATTATTTACCGCCCGATGAGCATAAAGAGGAAGAAAACCCGCCGAAAAACGAATCGCTCGCTCTTGTTCCGAAAGACGGCAAATTGGCTGAGGAAAAGCTATTTACACTGCCTGATTTGTCTTCGCCTCCAGGGCCCGTGCGCACCGACCCTCCTCTTGGGGAATGGACCGAGCTGGACTCCGGCAGACAAACACATTTGTTTGAAGAGGGCATGAAGTTTTTTAGAGGGCGTTTGGTAAATCAAACATCAGCTATTGAGCAGATAATGCGAACGCTCGTGAATATAGAGGCCGGGTTTGCCGACCCGCAAAAACCCGTGGTTTTGGGCCTTTTTTGCGGGCCTACCGGCGTGGGTAAAACCGAAAGCGTGAAAGTTTTGTCGGAGTTTCTTTTCGGGGATCCGTATGGATATGTCCATATCGCGGGAAACGATTTGCTTTCGGAGCATTCCTTTTCGCGTCTTATCGGGGGCGAGCCGGGATATGTCGGCTTCGGCTTGGGACTGAAGCAATGGCGCGTTGACCGTCCCCATCTTTTTAAGACGCTCCGGCAAAATTATAAAGGAAGGCCGAAAGAACTTAAGAAAATTTTGGCTCAAGTGCGCGGGCTCGAAGCCGCCATGACCGGATATGATTACCGCAGGAGCTCCCCCGATGTCGAGAAAGCAAAACTGGAAATGTCCAAACTCACCGGCTGGCAGCCGGGCAAGCATCTCGGCCTGATTTTGATAGACGAGTTTGAAAAAGTCCACATCAACGTCCAGCGTTTTTTGCTTAGGGTTTTGGATGACGGCATAATTGACCTTACGAACGGAGAAACAGTGTCGCTTAAGAATTCGATTTTTGTTTTTACCGCAAACATTTACGGACGGGAGATAGCCGACAAAATTTCGGGCAGAGGCAAAATCGGCATACATCAGACCACTGAAGAAACCGTTGAGGATTACAAAAAACTGACTGACGAAATTTATCATGACACTCTTTCGGCGGCGGAAAAAATCATGCTGCCCGAGCTTTTGGGAAGAATAGGCAAGGAAAAAATACGCGTTTTCCATCCTTTTAGCGCGGATGATGTGCGCGAGCTGATAGAAAGAATCCGCCTTCCGGTTCTTTCGGCGATACTCAAGGAAAGCAATATTGAACTTTACGTAAGCCAGGCGGCCATGATTTTCCTGCAAAGAGAAGCGTTTGACCCTTCCAACCGCGCCCTTGGCGCGAGGGCCGTGGAAAGCGTGATAAGGCGCAGGATTACGGAAGAAATAGCAAACCTCCGCGTTTTGGAAGACGGAGGCATAAAGGCGGGCGACACCGTTTTGGTTGACGTAAAAGCAAAAGAGGACGACGTCGGCTCTAGAATCGTCATAAAGAAGTTGGTTAAAAGGAGTTCCTAAGGGACTCCTTTTTTATTATAATAATCAGAATGGCCGATAATCCGCTACCGTTGGATTTAGATCAAAAAATAAAGCGACTGGCTGTTTTTTTGGGAGCAATATTATTTATGTTTTCTTTGGTTTTCTATGCCGTGTTTTCTCCGCCGCGCGATTTTGGAAAAAATAGATTAATACGGGTAAAGCAGGGAAGCGGCTTGAATGAAATCGCGGCAAATTTAGAAAAAGACGGCGTTATAAAATCCCCCTTTGTTTTTAAGACGCTGACCTTTTTATTCTTGGAACATAGAAACATAAAAGCCGGCGATTATTTTTTTGAAGAGCCCTTATCGGCATTCGGCGTCGTAAGGCGGCTTACCCGAGGGACTTACGGGCTTTCTTCAACGAAAGCTACGATTTTAGAGGGGTGGACAGCATGGCAGATGGGCGGATATTTTGAAGGGTTGGGATTTTTTACGAGAGAAGAATGGATGAAAACGGCTGGACGCCGCGAAGGATATTTGTTTCCGGACACTTATTTTTTTCTGCCGAACACATCTCCGGAAAAGGTCGCGGAAGTTATGCGCGAAAATTTTGACACAAAGGCGTCGCCTTTGTTGTCCGAAATTGAGAGCGTGGGGCGGGATTTTGAGGATATTATAGTAATGGCTTCAATAATAGAAAAAGAGGCAAGTTCGCCGGAAGACGCGAAAATAATTTCCGGCATTTTGTGGAAGAGGCTGGATGCCGGAATGGGCTTGCAGGTGGACGCCGCTCTTACTTATATTACCGGCAAATCCTCGGCTGAACTTACCGAAAAAGACTTGGCGATGGATTCGCCTTATAACACCTATAAATACCGCGGACTGCCTCCTACACCCATCGGAAACCCGGGATTGGATGCGATTAAAGCCGCGATTTATCCCGAAAAAACCTTATATTGGTATTATTTGCACGGTCGCGACGGCGAGCCCAGATACGCAATAGATTTTGAGGGGCATAAGGAAAATAAGCAGAAATATCTGCGTTGACTTGTTTTCGTATACACAGTATCTTTTGAAAAGACTTCTTTAAAGGAGATGCGCTTTGCGCTGGATTAAGGATGTGCGTGTTTGGCTTTTTGTCGCGACTTTTTTGACTGTTTCTTTTGCGGGGTCTTCCTTTTCTGGTCTCATGGACTTTAAGAAACCGCTAAGCATATTTTACGGAGTACCATTTGCCTTATCTTTGCTTACGATTCTGCTTGCCCATGAAATGGGGCATTATGTCGCGGCCAAAAGATGGGGCGTAGAAGTAAGCGGGCCGTATTTCATACCCTTTCCGTTTTTTCTCGGCACTTTCGGAGCGTTTATAGGAATAAAAAGTCCTATTCCGAATCGGACTGCTCTTTGTGATATCGGCGCCGCCGGCCCTTGGGCCGGAATAGGAATGGCTATCGCTATTCTTTCGTTGGTTTATCCGTTTCGTTTGGAACTCGCGTCTTTTGTGGCTAATCAGGCCAGGTTTGCTATTTTAATCGGTTTTCTGGTTACTCTTATCAATCTTCTTCCCAGCGGTTCTCTTGACGGAGGCCATTTGATTTACGCTTTCTTGGGGGGCTTGGACCGGCGTATTGTTGGTATCACGATGTTTTTCTCCTTTTTGCTTACGGTGATGTTCGTTGCCTTTTTTAATTCCTTGATAAGCCCTTTGGTCCTTTTTATCCTTTACATTATCGGCGGCGGCATGAGGCACCCACCTACCGAAACCGATTCCTTGCCGTTAGATTGGAAAAGGAAGGTTGTGATTGTAATCACCTTTATTCTTTATGCGGCCCTTCTTTACGGCTCAACTTTTGTGAAGTTTGGTTTAAAATAAACAAATCCGCAGGGAATTACCTGCGGATTTTTATTTTTACAAAGATATTTGAAGTAAAAAAGACGCTTGGCGGTTTAACCGCCAAGCGGGCAAAAGCGAAACTTATTCAAACGGCCAGGGCTTGCTGAATCCGCACTCGCATTTGAATTTTTTAGTTTGCCCAGGAAACACCCTTTTTTCTTTTTTGCAGGCAGGACAAGGAATTATCTTTGAGTCGTTGCCGGCAACCAAGACGGATTTTTTCGGGGTCCGCGGAGCGAAGGACGGGCGCTGGTTTTCTCCGTAAACAAGACGACGCACATTTTCTATATGCGCCTCGAGTTCTTCTTTTGAATAGAACACAAGCGATTCATTTTCTGGCGTGTTTTCGTTCTTGTGAAGTATTTCCTCAAGCGCTTTCAGAAAAATTTTATTTGCGTCGTCTTTGAGAAATATTTCTTCAAGACGCGATTGGAAATCTTTCTCCCAACCTCTGTCTTTCGGGTCGCCATGTTTTTTTAAGGCATAAGAAAAAGCAAGCCGGACAGCGAACATAAAAGTTTTGTTTTCAAGCAGTTCCGCGACTGGAATAGTTACGGCAAGTTTTGAAATTTCCGCGTCATAGTCAATTTCATTGCCGTTGATCTCTTTATACCCCGCAACAAATTCTTTTCTGCCCATAGCAAGAATCATGCACATAAGGCCGACTGTCTTATTTTTTGCCGTAACTGATTGTGCGAGTTCGTTGGCCCATAGATTGGCCAACCAACCCTCGCTGAACAACCCCCTATTCATTGCCCGCCTCCCTTGTTTGTGAGATATTGATTTATCAAATATCCTTGTATATTATATAATGATTAGTATGAAAAGTCAAGTTAAAAAGCCAAAGGTTTTTGTTGCTATGTCTGGCGGAGTTGATAGTTCGGTGGCGGCCGCTTTGCTTTCGCGAAGCGGTGGGTTCGATGTGGTCGGTTGTTTCATGAAATGCTGGTCGGCTTGGGACCAGTGTTCTGTTGAGCGTGACGCCGAAGATGCGAGAGCGGTGGCTGAAAAATTAGGAATCCCATTTTATATTTTTGATTTTGAGAAAGAGTATCGCGAGAAAGTTTTTAATTACATGGTGCGCGAGTATGCGGCGGGCCGAACCCCAAACCCGGATGTATTATGTAATTCGGAAATTAAGTTCGGAATTTTTTTAGAGAAAGCCCTTGCTCTTGGCGCTGACTTTGTCGCGACGGGGCATTATGTTTTAGCTCGACGGCATTCTATTCTTCAAACCGGCCGTTCCCGCCTCCAGCGCTGCGGGCCGGCCTGCGTTCTCGGCGAAAATTCAGCCCCAACGCTTACTGCGTATAAGAAAGGGGCTGAACCCCGCATTTTCGCCTCCGAAAGCTTTTCAGAACAGAACGCCGTCTCGCTCTATCAGGCCAAAGACCAAAACAAAGACCAAAGTTATTTTTTGTGGCGGCTTACGCAAAAACAGCTGCTACACGCCATTTTTCCGATAGGGGATTATCTAAAAAGCGAAGTGCGTGAAATGGCGCGCGAGTTTGGCTTGCCGACGGCGGAAAAAAAGGACTCGCAGGGGCTTTGTTTTGTCGGCAAAGTTCCGTTTGATGAATTTTTGCGAGAACTTTTGCCAAAAAATCCCGGACCTATTATTACCACCGGCGGAAGAACGATAGGCGAACATGACGGCCTTTCATTTTACACTTTAGGCCAGCGCCATGGCATAAAAATAGGCGGGGGTGTGCCGTATTATGTGGCCGAAAAAGAGTTTAAGACGAATACTTTAGTGGTTGCCGAAGGAAATAAAGACGAAATGCTTTTTAAAAAAGAAATTGAAGTTGCCGACATAAATTGGATTGGGGGCATTGAACCAAAATTGTCGCTAGAATGCGAAGCCCGCATCCGCTACCGCCAACCCCTCCAAAAGTGCCACATTATTTCTGCTGAACCTTCCAGGTTCAGCAGAGTTAGCGTTGTTTTTGATGAGCCGCAAAAAGCGGCAACCCCCGGCCAGTCGGCTGTTTTTTACGCGGACGGCGCGATTCTCGGCGGAGGGGTAATAGTGTAAGAGGCTAAGAAATTTGTTAAAATAAAGTTGTACATGACCTCGCAAGAAATACGGGAAAAGTTTTTGGAGTTTTTTGAAAAAAGGGGGCACAAGGTTGTGCTGTCTTCTTCACTTGTTCCCGATGATCCGTCGGTGCTTTTTACGACTGCCGGAATGCAGCAATTTAAGCCATATTATACTGGCGCGGCTGACCCGATGCGCGATTTTGGCTCGCTTAACGCCGTTTCAATCCAAAAATCACTTCGCACATCGGACATTGACGAGGTGGGCGATGAATCGCATCTGACATTTTTTGAAATGCTCGGGAATTTTAGTTTCGGAGGATACTTCAAAAAAGAAGCAATTGAGTGGGGTTATGAATTTATAACCAAAGAAATGGGGTTGGAAATTGATTATGTTTCTGTTTTTAGGGAAAAACCCCTCGACTCCGCTCGGGGTGAATCTGACGAAATGTCGCCAGATTCAGATACGGAATCAGAAAAAATATGGAAATCAATTGACCCGAAAATAAAAATAAAATACGCAGGTAGAAAAGATAATTTTTGGGGGCCGACGGGTGCTGAAGGTCCGTGCGGTCCTACAACCGAAATTTATGTAAACGGATTAGAAATTTGGAATATTGTCTTTAATGAGTTTTATTGCGGAAAAGACGGCAAAATGGCGTCGCTTAAAACACCGGGCATTGACACTGGAATGGGTCTTGAGCGCCTTGCAATGGTCAGTCAGAGCAAAAAAAATATTTTTGAAACTGATTTATTCGAGCCGATTATGGGGGCAATTAAAGTTTCCGAAAAATACGACAATGTTCGCGTGAAAAGAATAATCGCGGACCATATTCGGGCGCTTGCTTTTTTGATTTCAGACGGCGTGCGTCCCTCCAACAAAGAACAGGGCTATGTTTTGCGACGGCTCACGCGAAGAGTAATATCTTACGGCGTGAACGGAGAGGAGCTGCTGGACCTTTTGGCAAAAGACAAAAATTACGCGCACTATGAACTTAACGCAAAGACGATAACCGAGGCCTACGAAGAAGAAAAAGAAAAATTTTCTCATACGCTTGAGCGCGGAATGAAGGAGCTGGAAAAACTTTCTGAAATAAGCGCCAAAACGGCTTTTGACCTATACCAATCATACGGCTTGCCTTACGAAATAATAAAAGAAATCGGAGGAGAAAAAGCGAAAGAGCTGAAGAGGGAAGATTTTGAAAAAGAATTTGCCAAACATCAGGAAATATCAAAAACTGGCCAAGAGAAAAAATTCGGGGGGCACGGGCTGATTTTGGACACAGGCGAGCTTAAGGCGGGGAATGAAGAAGAACTAAACAAGGTCACACGGCTGCACACGGCCACCCATCTTTTACAGGCGGCTTTGCGCGAGGTTTTGGGTCCGGAAGTTAAACAAATGGGTTCGGATATCACGCCCGAACGCGCCAGGTTTGATTTTTCGTTTAATCGCAAACTGACGCCGGAAGAGCTTAAAAAAGTTTCGGAGTTGGTAAACGATATGATAAAAACGGACTTAAATGTTAAAATGAAAGAGATGGATTATGATGACGCGGTTAAGTCGGGAGCGCTCTCGTTTTTCAAACACAAATATCCGAAAAGGGTTAAGATTTACAGCATCGGTGAGGGAGACAATTTGGTTTCATGCGAATTTTGCGGGGGTCCGCATGTTTCAAAAACCGGCGAGATAGGACAGTTCGTCATTATTAAGGAGGAAGCGGTGGCGTCCGGGGTGCGCCGCATAAGAGCCGGAATAGGGCAATAACTTGATGAGAAAACTTATTTTTGACATTGGAAGCTCGCGCGTAAACGCCGCCCTGATTTCATTTAAATTTAATAGGCCAAAAGAGGCGAGTATTGAAAGGCTGTTTCAATCCGAGACCATAATTTTACCCGAAGCCAACTTGCGCGGGCTTTGGAAAAAAATGAGCTTGCTGATTGACGGTATTGTTAAAGAATTTAAGGACAGCGCCCTTAAGGCCGACGAAGCTTTGATTGTTTTTTCATCGCCATGGTATTTTTCCGAAATACGCGAAATCAAAAAAAACTTTGACGAGCCGTTTGCAATCACCGATGATTTTATAGAAAAAATTTTAGCGGATGACGCCGAAAGCTTTAAAAAACATTACGCCGATAATTTTAACGTAAGTTCCGCGGATTTGGCGCAGGCGCGCTCTTATATTATGAGCGTCAAACTTAACGGCTATCCGGTTTTGGAGCCTTTGAAAAATATGCTTGGCAAAAAAGTTGGGGCTATGTCCGCGTCAATTTACTCTTCGGCGGTATTCGGCGAAGCCGCGCTTCATATAAAAAGGCTTTTGGAAGACCATGGAGTGAAATCCGTTGAATTCCAAAGTTCGCCGCTTATTTTTTTGAAAGTTTTTTCCCAAGAAGGTTTAAGCGATCTTTCCGTTGTGGATATCGGCGGTGAGATAACCGACCTGATAATGATTAAGGGAGGGAAAATACTTAAAACGGCTTCTTTCGGACGGGGACTCAATTACGCCGCAAGGCGCCTGGGTTTGTCTTTTAAAATTAATCTGGATGAAGTTATGGCCCTGCTTTCAAATTATATTGAAGGAAAACTGGAAAAATCATTCCACGATTCCGTGGCCAAAGCCCTGAAAGAGGCCCTGACCGAATGGCAGAATTTGTTTAGAGAGGCTCTGGCAAAATACGTGTTTCCCGATCTTGCGCCCCAAAAAGTTTTCGTAACCGGACACGGCGGAGGAATTGCCGAATTTAAAAAAGCTCTGAACTTGCCGGACTCCGCCAGTTTTACCGAACACGGCCGGCCTTTTGAAATTTTTGAAAGGAAGCCGGAGATGTCCGGTTTTAAAAACGCTTCCTACGTTTTAAACAAACCGCATTTATCCTTAATGGGACTTTATTTAAAATATGCCATCCAATAACAATTTAGTCAGAGACATACTGCCGTCGGGTGGACGCCCGCGGACCATGCAGCAACCGCCAAACAAACCGGCGCGGCCGTCTTCCCGACGCGTTTTGCCTCCGCCTCAAAAAACAAAAACACGTTTTAGTTTTTCTTTCGGAGCAAAACCGAACTTTACGCCTCTGAGGTTTATAATTTTAGCCGTGGCCGGCTATGCCGCGCTGTTAATCACGATCAACTTTTTTGCCAAGGCCGAAGTTGATTTATACTTAAAAAGCGAAAATTTTGAGGTGAAAAAAACCATATCCGCGGGCGTTTCGGGTTCCGAAATCAGGGCTGAGGCGGTCATATTTGAGGAACAAAAAAGCGCCATTTTTAAAACCTCCGAAAGCAAGGATTTTACCGACAAAGCTTCGGGTTCCATCGTGGTGTATAATGCGTATAGTTCGGAGCCCCAGACATTGGTGGCGAGCACCCGTTTTGAATCGGCTGACGGAAAAATTTACCGCATAACCGGACAGCTCGTGGTTCCGGGGGCTAAAATCGCGGACGGAAAAATTGAGCCGAGTTCGGTTGAAGTTAAAATTTTGGCCCAAGAAGCCGGAGAATCATATAATATAGGCCTTTCGGACTTCACAATCCCCGGTTTTAAGGGGAGCCCTAAATATGAAAAGTTTTACGCAAGGTCCAAAACGCCGATGTCCGGAGGATTTGTCGGGCGCGCGAAAGTCGTTACCGAAAATGATATTCGGTCTTCGCGTCAAAAAATTGAAGAGGACCTGCGCGGCCTCCTTGTTTCTAAAATGCGCTCCGAAATTCCCGACGGTTTTTTTGCGCCTGAAGGAGATTACAAATACGAACCGGAAACGATGTCATCCGTGCCTGCCGCCGGGTCAAGAGCGGACGAATTCAACTTGACCGTTAAGGGCCGGTTAAAAGTCTTTTTTATCCGGGAAGACGAAGTTAAAAGAAAAATCCTCGAATCCTATAAAAATGATCCGGATTTTAACGGAATAGATGTCGCCAATTTTAATTCGCTTAAAATTTTGGCCCAAAATCAGGATTTTAAAGCGTTAACTTTAAATTTGGCCGTCAGCGGTACCGTACGGGCGGTTTGGAGCGTGGACGGCGCGCGTTTGTCCCGGGAGCTGGTTTTGGCTTCAAATTCAGCCGAACGGCTGAAAGTTTTTCAAAGTTATCCGCAAATAAATCAGGCGGTAGTCGTTTATCGCCCGTTTTGGTGGAGGATTTTTCCGGAAAGAGCCGATAAAGTAGTTATTATAACTTCCTATTGACGGCCTGTTGACTTTGCCAATCATTTGATTTAAGATAGAGATTGTATTTTTAATGGCCGTAAATAAAGAAAACAAGGAAATTAAGCTGGGAACCGTAATTGAGGCCTTGCCCGACACCATGTTTCGGGTGCGCCTTGACGATGATTCGTCTACGCTTGCCTACCTTGCCGGTAAAATGCGCCATTTTAGAATAACGGTTTTGGTTGGCGACAGGGTAAAAGTCGAGTTTGGTTCTTACGACCAAAACCGAGGCCGTATCGTGCAAAGATTATAAGGGAACACTTACCCCGTTAGATAACGCTTGCGCTATCTAACTGGGTGCTCAAATTTAATATGAAAGTAAGGGCATCGGTTAAAACAATCTGTAAAAAATGCAAGATTATAAGGCGCAAAGGCAGAGTGCGCGTAATTTGTTCAAACCCAAAACACAAACAGCGTCAGGGTTAATTAAATTTTATGGTCAGAATCGCCGGAGTAAACATTCCCGACAAAAAACGCATAGATTTTTCTCTGCCGTATATTTACGGCGTGGGGAGGCCGTTAGCCAAAAAGATATTAAAAGAGGCGAAGATTGAGGCTTCCAAGTCCGCCGGTTCTCTTACGGCCGATGAAATAAACCGTATCCGTATGATTCTGGAAGGGAATTACCGGGTGGAAGGAGATTTGCGAAGAATTGTGTCTTCAAACATTAAGCGCTTGAGAGACATTAAAAGCTATCGCGGAATAAGGCACATGAAAGGCCTGCCATCAAGAGGCCAGAGAACCAAAACCAACTCAAGAACGCGCCGAGGCAACGTGCGCCGAACGACCATTAGCGGAAAAAGAAAGGTTGAGAAGAAATAGTCCGGCAAGCCAGCTATAAATAAAATATGGGAAAGAAACGAATCATTAAAAAAACAACCGGCGGAGTGGACCACGAATTGCGGGCCCGGGCGGTTGGCCGTTTGCCCAAAAAAAAGCTTGAGCACGGCGTTTTGAACATACAGTCAACTTATAATAATACTATGATGATGCTGTCTGACGACAAGGGTAATACGATTTTTTGGGCCTCAAGCGGATCGCTCGGTTTTAAGGGCGCCAGAAAAGGCACGCCGTACGCGGCTTCCAAGGTGGCGGAATTGATGGTTGAGAAATCCAGAATGATCGGCTTAAAAACGGTAACCATTAATGTAAGAGGGGTCGGAGCCGGGCGCGAGTCGGCCATACGCTCATTTTTGGTCGGCGACATAATGCTGGACACTATACGCGACTTGACTCCGGTTCCGCATAACGGTCCTAAATCTCCCAAGCCCCGAAGGGTTTAATGCCATGCCAAACATTACTTGTAAAACTTGCCGGCGTCTTGGTTTCTCGGTTTGCGGAAAAGAAAAATGCGCCTTTAAGCGAAAACCATATCCGCCCGGAATTCACGGCCGCGGGGCTATTTCCAGAAGGCGTTCAAACTCGTCCGAATACGGAGTCCAGCTTAAAGAAAAGCAAAAAGTTAAATTTTTATACGGCTTAAGGGAAAAACAGTTTAAAAATCTGGTTGACAAAGCGATATCCGCCAAAAGCGCCGAAACTTCCAGGCGCATCATTGAGCTTTTGGAAACCAGGCTTGATAATATCGTTTACCGCCTGGGTTTCGCGCCCTCAAGAAGCGCTGCGCGTCAGATGGTGAATCACGGCCATATTTTTGTCGACGGAAAAAAGAGAAACATTCCTTCCAGCACTCTTAAAATCGGCCAGTCTGTTTCCATAAATCCGCGAAGTCTTGGCCGGGGAATTTTCCGCGACCTGGATTTGCGCCTTAAAAAATATCAAACCCCGCCGTGGCTGGAGTTTAAGCCGGATACTAAAGAAGGACGCTTGTCCTCTCTTCCGTCCGCGGAAGAAGTGGATACCGGAGCGAACCTGAACTCGGTTATTGAATTTTATTCCCGATAGTGTTATAATTATAATTTATTAATTTATTAAAATTATGGATGTATCAATTGTTTTGCCGTCAAAGCCGAGAATAATCCTTGAGGAGTCGGATAAGGGCGTTTATGAAATTGACGGCCTTTACCCCGGATACGGCCACACTTTGGGCAACAGTTTGCGCCGCATTCTTTTGTCGTCTTTGCCCGGGGCCGCCGTGACCAAGGTAAAAATAGAAGGGGCGTCCCATGAGTTTTCCACGATACCGGGCGTGAAAGAAGACGTCATCGCCATACTTTTAAATTTAAAAAAGTTGCGTTTTAAATTAACCACCGACGAAACGCAAACCGTAAAAATAAAAGTTAAGGGCGCGAAAATAGCCAAGGCCAAAGACCTGGATTTGCCGGGGCAAGTTGAAGTGTCTAATCCCGATCTGGTGATAGCCACTCTTACCGACAAAAGTTCCGTTTTTGAAGCAGAACTGACCGTGGAAAAGGGATTGGGCTACGTTACCCGGGATGTTTTGCAAAAAGAAAAAGCTCAAGTCGGCGAAATGGTTTTAGACGCGATTTTTACCCCGATTCGCAGGGTAAATTACGAAGTTGAAAATATGCGCGTGGGAGACCGCACGGACTTCAACCGTCTGCGTCTGACCATTCAGACTGATGACACCATTACACCCCGCCACGCCCTGGAAGAATCAATTAAAATGATGATTAACCAGCTTAAAGCAATTGTCGGGTTCAAAGAAGAGGAGGCCCAAGAGGCTGTTTTGGCCGAGGAGGGGGCTGAGTCTGAAGTGGAGGGAAAACCGGCCGAAACCGAAGAAAACGGCGAAGACAAAAATAAAATGAGGATTGAAGACCTGGATCTTTCCGAGCGCGTTGTTAAGGCGCTTTCCGATGCCAGTATACGGACGGTTGGGGGGCTTGTTCGCAGAACATCCAAAGACCTCTTGGGTTTGGAAGGGATAGGAGGGAAGGCTTTGACCGAATTGAAGCGGGCAGTCGGAAAATTCGGCCTCACTTTAAAGGATTAAAAAATTATTTTTAAAAAATGCGCCATCGTGCCAAAGGACGGAAATTCGGACGCGTAAGAAAAACACGCAAGGCTTTTTTGAAGTCTGTTTTGCGTTCTTTCGTTGAGCGCGGAAAAATCGAGACCACTTTGGCCCGGGCCAAATCAACCAGGATTTTGGCCGAAAAATTGGTTACAAAAGCAAAAAAGGGCGGACTTTTTCGTTTGCGTGAAATAAACAGCTTGCTTGGTCCGAAACAAGCCTCAAAAATTTTTGAAATCTCATCTTCTTTTAAAAACCGCCGCGGAGGATATACGAGAATCACGCGAACCAGGCGCCGGAATCACGACCAAGCCGAGATGGCCATATTGGAATTCATTAAATAAAACATGCCAGGCGCAAAAAATAAAGAAAAAATAATTATCGATTTAAAAGGCATGTCTTTGGGGCGGGCGGCTTCCCGGGTCGCGGTGATTTTACGCGGAAAAGACAAGCCGAATTACGCCCCCAACCTGCTTTCGCAAACAACGGTTGAGGTAAAAAATTTAGATCTGCTCAAAATTGAAGAAAAAAAAGCCGAACAAAAACTTTATAAGCGCTACAGCGGTTATCCTTCGGGACTTAAAGAAACCAAATTGAGCGCGCTTTACAAAAAAAACCCCAAAGAAGTTTTTTTAAGGGCGGTTAAAGGCATGATTCCTCAAAACAAATTGCGCGCGGAGCTTATTAAAAACATTATTTTTGGCGCGTAATTCTGAAAAATATGGCGGTTAAAAAACCAAAAACCGAAAAAAAAGTAAAAAAAGCAAAACCTCGCCAACCCGAGGTTAAGGAGGTTAAGGCAAAAATCGGCTATATTGAAGCCGTCGGGCGGAGAAAAACTTCAAGCGCGCGGGCCAGGATTTTTGAAGGTACCGGAGAAGTTAAAGTAAACGGCAAAGATTTCAAAGAATATTTTCCGACCGAAGAACTGCAAAAAATAATCGTATCACCTTTTAAAAAAATGAATTTGGAGGGCAGTTTTTCGGCAAACGTAAAAATTTCCGGAGGGGGAATACACTCTCAAGCCGAAGCGGTCAGGCACGCGATTTCGCGCGCCTTGATTAAAAAAGACATAGAATTAAGAAGCAAACTCAAAAGAGCCGGATTTTTGAAGCGCGACCCCAGAATGAAAGAACGCCGCAAGTTCGGCCTCAAAAAAGCCCGCAAAGCCCCCCAGTGGGCGAAACGCTAGAAATGTAAAACGTCCCGATTTTCTCGGGACGTTTGTTTTTATACTATGTCTGCGATTTTTATTTTTAACTTGCGGGCGGTTTTTCGTTCCCATCTCGCGCCGATGGAACTTCGCCAGCCGGGGATAAAATCAAGCTGTTTAATTTTTCCGGATTTAAAAATCGTTCCGTAGAATCTTTCAAGAAGTTCGTTTGGGTCTTTGGCGTTGTTTTCTTCCCAAATTCTATGGAGATGCGGTTCAAAAGGAAGCTGGTCAAAAATATTTAACCCAACTTTTTCGCCGAGCCGTATATATTTTTTGAAAACTTGCAGATTTTTTTCAAAAGAGCCGAGTCCGCCCGAAGTCAAAGGTCCGCAGACCATCTCAACCGGCTGCGGCATCCTGTCGATTATCCTCAAAGCGATCTTTGCCAACTCCTCAAATGTTTTTGCTCCTTCTGCGTCCAAAACGTCCTTTTTCGTCCAGTACTTTAGCAACGGGCAACCCTCCGTAAAGGTCAGATCAGCTAATAGGCAGTATATTTTAAAAATCCTGTATTTGCAAATTAGAAGGATGCTGACCATGGTTAGCACTCTTGACCCGTTCGAGAATACTCAGGGTCTGCGACTGCTAATTCTACTTGAAGTAGAATTAGCAGTCTTGACATACGAGTGCTAATTTGTATAATTGATACTATGTTATTGGACGAAAGGGAAAACAGAATACTCGGCTTTTTGGTGCGCGATTTTATAAAAACGGCTGAGCCGGTTTCTTCCGCCAGAGTACGCGACGGACTCGGCCTTAATGAAAGCCCGGCAACCATACGCAATATCGTGGCCGACCTGGATGAGGCGGGGTTTTTAGAGCAGCCCTATACTTCGGCCGGACGAGTGCCGACCGATATGGCTTATAGGTATTTTGTGGACAATTTAATGTTTGAAGTGAAGCCGGACCGCAAGGTTTTAAATATTAAAAAATTAACCTCGCGCCGCGGAGAAGTCGGCCGGTTTCTGGCCGAAGCGCTGAATCTGCTCAGTTTTACCGGCTTTGAAGGAGAACATTTCAGCGGGCACGGTTTTTCAGGCCTTTTTAAAGAGCCTGAATTCAAAGATGAGGATTCAATGCTTGATGTCGGATATTTCATTGACCACATTGACGAGCTTGCGGACGCTTATCGCAAGCAAGCCAAAAATACCGCGGGGTTTTTTATCGGCAAAGAAAACCCGGCCAGTTGCGCCCGTGAATTCGGGGTATTTTACGTTGAATCCGCGGCCGGAAGCCGGAAACAGACGGTAATTTTAGTCGGACCCAAGAGAATGAATTATGAGCGCGTCTCAAGTTACGCCGGTTTATTTTTAGATTAATTAAAATTATGAAAGACGAAGAAAAAAACGAAAATGAGGAATTGACCGTAGTGGACGAAAGTTTTGGAGATGAGGCCGAGGGCAAGATTAAAAAATTAAAAGAAGAGCTGAAAGAGTGCCGTAAAAAAGCCGAAGAGTATCTGGCCGGATGGCAAAGGGCCAAAGCCGATTTCATAAACGCCAGGCGCGATGAGGAAAAAAATCTGGAGGCAACGGCAAAATATTCAAATGAAAGGCTTCTTTACGAAATGGTAAAAGTGCTCGATAGTTTCAGTCACGCTTTGGCCGAACCGGAACTGGAAGAAAAATGGAAAACTGGCTTTGAGCGAATACAAAACCAGCTTTTGCAAATCATGAGGGGCTGCGGGGTGGGGGAAATAGAGGCTTTAAACTTGAAGTTTGACCCATCGGAACACGAAAGTATTGATAAGGAGGAGGTTGAAAGTCCGGACGACGACCACAAGGTTTTGGCCGAGATTCAGAAAGGTTATAAAATATATGATAAAGTTTTAAGGCCGGCAAAAGTTAAAATAGGAGTTTATCAAAACAAAAGTTAAACGTTAAATATTAAAAATTAGATTAAATAAAAACATGCCAAAAATTTTGGGAATAGATTTAGGAACAACAAATTCGGCGATAGCCGTGGTTGAGGGCGGAGAGCCGAAAATAATAGAAAATTCGGAGGGCAACAGGACTACTCCGTCAATTATCGCCTTTTCCAAGTCGGGCGATCGTTTGGTCGGTCTTTTGGCCAAGCGTCAGGCGGTTACCAATCCCAAAAACACCATTTTTTCGGTAAAACGCCTGATAGGGCGTAAATTTCAGGATGAGGAAGTTCAGCGCGATATTAAACTTTTGCCTTATGAAATGCGCGCGTCTGAAAACGGCGGAGTTGAGGTTAAAATCGGCGGCCTTTCGGCGGACTCGGAACAGGCAAAATGGTACAGGCCAGAGGAAATTTCGGCGATGGTTTTGGCGAAACTCAAGGCTGACGCCGAATCAAAACTCGGCGAAAAAATAGAAGAGGCCATAATCACGGTCCCGGCTTATTTTGACGATTCGCAGAGAAAGGCGACCAAAGATGCCGGAGAAATAGCCGGATTCAAAGTCCGCAGGATTTTAAACGAGCCGACAGCGGCCGCCTTGGCTTACGGTTTAAACAAGAAAAAAGACGAAAAGATCGTGGTATACGATTTCGGCGGAGGAACTTTTGACGTGTCGGTTCTTGAAATAGGAGATGACACGATTGAAGTTAAATCTACCGACGGCGACACCCATTTGGGCGGAGACGATTTTGACCAGAAAATAATCTCGTGGATTGTAAATGAATTCAAAAAAGAATCGGGCATAGATGTTTCAAAAGACACGCTGGCCCTGCAGCGCTTAAAAGAAGCCGCTGAAAAAGCCAAGCACGAACTTTCAAGCACATCTGAAACCGAAATA
>CAYPMM010000013.1:0-23176 GCA_964412115.1 uncultured Candidatus Saccharibacteria bacterium
TCAATTCGGGACTTTTGCAATTCAACAATCGAGCCACCTCAACCATTCCCAATCTAACGGTCAACGCGTGGAGTATCGCGACTTCCACCTCAATCGTTCCGACATTCACCATCTCAACCGCGTCCTCTCCTTTTGGATTGGTGGGAATAGGGACGACGAGTCCGAGCCAATCTCTTTCGGTTTCCGGCGCGGGATACTTTACCGGCAATCTGACAGCCGACGGTATTTTTAAAAGCAATTCGGTATCAGCCAGCACTTTCCCTTACGCTTCCTCAACCGTTCTTTCCTCAACCGGCTCGGCATTCTTTGCGACCGGCGGGGGAAGTTGGGAGTTTGGCATCGGAACGTCGAGTCCGATGTTTTCAAACATTCTGACCGTTGACGGCTCCGTGCTTATAGCAAACGGCAATGACCTTGTCTTATACGACACTTCGGGTGAACTGACCACTATATTGGAAGAGAATGTCGCCAACAACGCCACGGTTCTTGCCGCCCGCACCAACTCCGACAAACTCTGGTTTGAGACCGGCGGCACCGTCAGGATGGTAATTGACCCTTTAGGTAAAATCGGCATAGGCACGTCCACTCCCAACCAGAAGTTAACCGTCTTTGGCGACTCCGCCGACGCCGCCATAGAGTTTTCATCCGCCTCCGGCGAAAACTACAAGTGGACCGCCGGTCTTGATTTCTCCGACGGCTCTTTCAGAATCGCTTCCTCTTCCGCTCTCGGAACCAATGACCGATTGGTGATTAACGGCGCGGGCAATGTGGGTATCGGGACGACGACACCAAATTATAGATTAACTGTAAACAGTTCGGATGCCACCACAAATCTTTTTCAAGTCGCGTCCACAACAAATCAGGGTATATTCGTGGTCAATAAAGACGGCAAGGTCGGCATAGGCACTACAACTCCTGGAGCGTATTTGACAGTATCAAATCCAGCGGGAGTTGGTGCTGTTGATTTATTAAACCTAACCGACTCTTCCGGCATATCAATGTTTCTTGTAAATAACTCCGGCAACGTCGGCATCGGGACGACGAGTCCAACAGCCCGTCTAACCATTCAATCAACTGGAGGAATCGCCCTTTCTGTTTTGGATGCAAGCGGAAACGCAAATTGTCGTGATGGAAATTCAACAGGCACTTGTTTGCTAAATGACTACGCCGAAATAATGAAGTTTTCGGAAATACCGGAGGACGGAGATATAATTGTTGCGGACATAGAAAATATAGGAAAACTAAGAGTTGCAACCGGGCCATACAATAATTTAATTGTCGGTATTGCTTCAGAAAATCCGGCTATGGTAATCGGAAGTCAGGGAATAAAAATGATGGGATGGACTAGAAACGAAAATGAGTATCCTGTGGCGCTAGCTGGAAGAAAATTAGTGAAGGTCTCCCTTGAAAATGGCCCGATTGCGGTCGGAGACAGAATTACTTCTTCGTCTTTGGCGGGCGTTGGAATGAAAGCGACCGAAGAGGGTCCGACTGTGGGAATCGCGCTTGAGCCTTTTGATGGTTCCGCGCCCTCCTCAACACTCGGTGTTTCTTCTTCAACACCGAGTGTTTCCCCGGGCGTCGGAAAAATTCTGGTTTTCGTCAACCTCGGCTGGAATCATTTGGATTCTGAAATTTCCGGCGGGGCGGTTTCGAGCGGTTCGGGATTCTGGGTCTCAAATTCCGCGGGAGTCATAACCACGAACAATATTCTGGACTTATCGGGGCAGGGGATAATAAATGTCGGTTACATAACTTCGGCGAATTGGAGGATAACGGAGGATGGCACTCTGGAAGCCAAAAAAGTGGTGGCGGACCAGCTTTGCGCCAAAAAATCAGACGGTTCTCCTGTATGTGTAACGGGAGAACAACTTGAGGTACTGCTTACAGGACAAAACGCCAGCGTTATTGAGTCTCAAAATTCAACTGTCCAGACAGAACAGACGCCAATCGATTCCGAGCCCGAATCTGTAATTGAGCCGACGGCATCCAGCTCAACCCCCGAAACCGTACCCTCCGAAATCCTACCATCCGAAACCCCAACAGACACCGCCAGTTCTACTCAACAGTAGTATTTAGTACGATATATCGTACTAAAGAACGAACGGCGTAGGACTAATACGATATATCGTACTATAATACTGAACGAGAAAAAGACATACCCGACGGGTTTTATTCTTGTCCCGCGTGCCAATCTCGCACACTAGCCGATTCCAATTTAATACGATATATCGTATTATATACTTATATTCGATTATGACCGAATAATATTCATGCCGCACATATCTAAAAGAAGAATAAAAGAAAAAACATTTTTGCGAATCCAAAAACAGCTGGCTGGCGCGCTGGCAAACGCCAAAAGTTTTGGCGAAGCTAATTCTTTTATCAAAGAATTTTTCACGCCCACCGAAAGAATAATGCTGTCAAAACGCCTTGCGGCAATTTTTATGCTTCAAACCGGAGCCTCTCCCTATCGCGTCTGGAAAACTCTTAAACTAAGTCCATCAACGGCTGAACGTTTGCACATGCGCCTCGAAACGGGCGCATTCGTAAATATTTGTAAAATCTTGAATCATAAGGAAAACAAAAAATCTTTTTGGGATGACCTCGAAACGCTGCTTCAGGCCGGCCTTCCGCCGCGAGGAAAAGGGCGCTGGAAGTGGTTTTATGATATGCAGCGCAAACCCACGAAGTAACACTGACTCTCTCTCTCGATTCACTTAGTACGATATATCGTACTAAATTAAAAAATAAATGGGTCGAGATAAAATTTAATACGATATATCGTACTATACATCGATGTCGTGTTTGTCTTTACTTTACGTTTTTCCTTTGTATTCCGGCTTTTCGACCGTTCTTTAGTACGGTATGCCGTATTATACACCGGGGAGTAAGCGTACGCACCGCTGCTTATTATTTTGTCCGAGCTCGTTTGTTTTTAACTTAGTACGATATATCGTACTAGAGAATAAGCGACGGAGGAAGGAGGGAAGAAAATAAAAACAACAAACATATCAATATCGCTTTTATCGACCCGGATTGATGTTAAAATGGAATAATGGATTACTTGTGGCATTCCATAAGCCCGAAAGAGGCGGTTTCCGTTTTAAACACGGATGCCGAGCATGGCCTGCAGGAAGCCGAAATAAAAGCTCGGCTAGAAAAATTCGGCCCGAACGATTTTGAACGCAAACCGTCGTTTCGGCTGTATAAAATTATATTCGCGCAAATAAAAAGCCCGCTCGTATTTATATTGATAATCGCGGGTCTTATTTCAATTTTTCTTGAAGATTTCACCGATTCTACGGTAATTTTTATCGCGGTCTTCATAAACACGGCCATAGGCTCGTTTCAAGAAGGCCGGGCCTCGCGCGCCTTTGATAAAATGCGCCAAGCCTTAAAAACCGACGCGATAACGATAAGAAACGGAAAAAAAATTAAAATTGATACCCAAAGCCTTGTTCCGGGAGACATAATTTTGGTCCAATCGGGCGACAGAATTCCGGCTGACGCGAGAATTATTGAGGCCAAGGCTCTTGAAACAAACGAATCCGCGCTAACTGGCGAATGGGCCGGAGTTGAAAAAAAAGAGGAGGTAGTAGCGGAGAATACTGCGATAACTGAGCGAACTCCGATACTTTGGATGGGCACAATCGTAAGCGAAGGCTGGGCTAAGGCGGTGGTAATAGCGACCGGAGAAAAAACGGAATTCGGAAAAATTGCCAAACTGGTTAAAGAAACCGTGGAGACGCAAACGCCGTTTCAAAAAGGAGTGAAAAAGATAGCCCTGTGGCTGGGAATAATCGCGGCTTTGGCCATACTCGCGATTTTTTTCGCCGGTATTTTACGCGGACACGAATTGGCTGAAATGTTTTTGACATCGGTAGCCGTCGCCGTATCGGTTATTCCGGAAGGTTTGCCGGTGGCCGTGACCGTGGTGCTTGCCATCGGAATGCGAAGAATCATGCAAAACGGGGGGCTGGCGCGAAAACTTACCGCCGCCGAAACCTTGGGCTCAACGAGCGTAATTTTAACCGACAAGACCGGAACTCTTACCCAAGCCAAAATGGAAGCGGTTGAAATCGTGACCGCCGAAAGGAAATCTACCAAAGCCGACCCCGATCTTGCGGGCGGAGTGTACGAAACTCTCAAAGGAATTATTTTTGCTTCCTCCGCTTTCATTGAAAATCCCGAAGACGAGAGCAAAGACTGGAAAATACAGGGAGGGCCGACGGATAAGGCGATGTTTCTTGCCGGCATACAGGCCGGACTTGACCCAAATGACCTTTTTGAAAAAGAACCCAGACTTGATTTTATTCCGTTTGAATCCGAAAGAAGATACAGCGCCTCTTTGCATAAATCGGGGGACCGGACAATTGTTTATGTCGCCGGAGCTCCCGAAGTGATTATTGAAATGTCAAGTCAGACGCTTTTTGGCGGAAGAGCCGTCGCGTTTGACCGCGAGCTTAAAGAAAAAATAATTTCCGCGCATCAAGAATCAACCGGGCGTGGAGAAAGGGCGCTGGCGGTGGCATATCGCGAAGACGGCTGGCAGGAAATGACCAGAAACAAAGACCATATGTTTGAGCGCATGGTGTTTGCCGGACTGGTAAGCTTTTCGGACCCCTTGAGGCCGGATGTCATTGAAACAATAAAAAATATTAAAGACGCGGGAATAAGGCTGGTTCTGCTTACCGGAGATCACGTTTCAACCGCCAAATCCATAGCAAGCTCGTCCGGACTGGTTGACGACTGGTCCAAAGTAAAAATAGTTGATGGCGCTTTGGTTGAGACTCTATCCGAAAAAGAGCTGGCCAAACTCGTTTACGAAACCGCCGTTTTCGCAAGAGTCCTGCCGCATCAAAAATCAAAAATCGTCGGCGCCTGGCAGTCTCTGGACGAAGTGGTGGCCATGACCGGAGACGGGGTTAACGACGCGCCGGCCTTACAGCGAGCGGATATAGGGATAGCCATAGGATCCGGCACGGATGTCGCCAAAGAATCGGCCGACATAGTTTTGCTTGACGACAATCTCGGTTTGATTTTTAAAGCCGTGGAAGAAGGCCGGGTGCTTTTGGACAACATGAGAAAGATAATCACTTATCTTCTGGCGGCGAATTTCAGCGAAATAATTATTATTGCCGGCGCGCTTTTTTTCGGGCTGCCGCTGCCGATACTTCCGGCCCAGATTCTCTGGGCGAATATCGTGCAGGAGGGCTTTATGAATTTTGCCTTGGCCTTTGAACCGGGAGAAAAAGACGTTTTAAAAAGAGACCCGAAAACAAATTCTTCCAAAAAAATAATGAATCCCCAGATGCTCCGTATAATATTAAGCGCCGGCCTGATTACTTCATTTTTCTTGCTGGTGTTATTTTTGTTCCTTTTTAATTACGGCCTGCCGATTGAAGAAATAAGAACGGTAATGTTTGCCGGCATATCGCTCGACGCCCTATTTTTCGCTTTTTCATTCAAGAGCCTGCGCCAGCCCCTTTGGCGCATCAATATATTCAACAATCTATACATGCTGCTGGCTTTAGGGATAAGTTTCGCGCTTTTGGCCGGAGCCTTATATTTCAAGCCGATTGCCGGCTTGCTTGATGTTTCAAGGCTTACCTTGCCTGATTTTGGGCTGCTGGTTTTAATCGGGCTTTTTAATCTCTTAACCATTGAATTGGTTAAATATATATTTATCCGCCGGACAAATGATAGTATAAACATATGAACTTTTGGTGGCTTATCGCGGTTTTTTTGGCGTCATTTCTGTTTTTGGTGCGTTCCAGCTCGTCTTTGGTCAAGTCTTTGACGGGTATAGCGCGGCTTTTAAGTATTTCGGAGTACTTGGTGGCTTTCGTGCTTATGAGTTTTGCCACATCAATCTCGGAACTTTTTGTCGGGATAAGTTCGGCCGTGAGCGGTTCGTCCGCGCTGTCTCTGGGAAATATTTTTGGCGCGAATCTTTTGAACATCACCCTTATTATAGGAACCGTTTCTCTTATTTACGGGGGAATCGAGCTTGAAAGCAAAATATCCAGAGCGAATTTTTGGCTAATTTTTATCCTGTCGCTTTTTCCTTTGCTTTTGGGCGCGGACGGCGTTATTTCAAGGGCTGATGGTGTAATTCTTCTGGTGTCTTTTGCGATATACATCTGGCATGTTCTGGGCGAAAGGGAGTATTTTTCAAAAGCGGTCAATCACCGCCCAACCGGAATCGCCGGCGTGACCGGAGCCGCGCGCGATCTTGCGGCATTTTTTATCGCGGTGGCAATTCTTGTTGCCTCTTCCGCGGCTCTTGTCTGGTCCGGAGTCAAAATAGCCGCTCTGGCGTCTTTCACCCTTTTTTCATTTGGAGCTATTTTTGTCGCTTTGGGCACAACTCTGCCGGAGCTTGCTTTCGGAATACGCGCGTCACTTAGCAAACACGGCTCAATGGCCGTCGGCAATTCTCTCGGCTCCGTTGCATTTAACTCGGCTTTTATCGTAGGCTTGGTAAGTATTATACGCCCCATAACCATAAACGGATTGAACCAGTTTTTCTTCGTTGCCGGAGCGTTCATCGCGGCTTTCGTGCTTTTTAATATTTTTGTCTATAGCCGCACCTTCATTTCAAAACGCGAGGGAGTTTTGCTTCTTATGGTATACGCCGTATTTTTGATTATGGAGTTTTGGTTTAAAAACGGGTTAAAATAAATAACATAAAATGGCGCAAATAATTTTAATCGTTATCGCAGCAGTTCTCGCGGGTTTGGCGTTCGGCACCGTTGCGGTTTTTCTTGTCTTTAAACGGAAAGACGGGCCGGACAGCTCGCTTTTGATGCTTCAAAATCAGATAAACGACCTTGCGCGAACGCTGGATACGCGCCTCGGAGAATCAACCAAGGCGATCCAACAGCATGTCGGTTCAAGTTTTCAGATAATCAAAGACGTTACCGAACGCCTTACCAAGCTTGATGAGACCAACCGGCAAGTGGTGGGTTTTGCCGACCAATTGCAGTCGCTTCAGGATATTCTTAAAAATCCAAAACAGCGCGGAGTGCTCGGCGAATATTACCTTGAAACGGTTTTGAAAAATGTTTTGCCGCCGGGCAGTTTTCAGATGCAGTACGCGTTTAAGGACGGAACGATAGTGGATGCCGCGGTGTTCGTCAGGGAAAAAATCATACCCATAGATTCCAAGTTTTCGCTTGAAAACTACAACCGGCTGGTTGAAGAAAAAGACCCGTCCGAACGCGAACGGCTGGAGAAAGCGTTCAGGGCCGACCTTAAAAACCGCATAGACGAAACTTCAAAATACGTAAAACCGTCCGAAAACACGATGGATTTCGCGTTTATGTTCATACCGCACGAAGCTATTTACTACGACCTGCTCATAGCCCAAGTCGGCGGAATAAAAGTGAATACGCGTGATTTGATTGAGTACGCTTTCAAAGACCGCAAGGTAATTATTGTTTCCCCGACTTCTTTTCTGGCGTTTTTACAGACCGTTTTACAGGGTCTGCGCGCGCTGCAGATTGAAGAGTCGGCCAAAGAAATAAGAAAGGGGGTGGAAGAACTCGGGCGGCATCTTGGAAACTATGAACAATTCATGAAAAAACTCGGCTCCCACCTGACAACAACCGTTAACGCTTATAACACCTCGTCAAAAGAGCTGGGCAAGATAGACAAGGACGTATTAAAAATCACCGGACATTCCCCGGGCATTGAAACTCTGTCCATTGACAAACCGGACGCCGAGGAATAAAATACTATGATATGAAATTCGCGGTAGTTGAAATAGCGGGCAAGCAATATCTGGTTAAGCCAGGACAAAAAATAAGAACCGAAAAAATTGACCTCCCTGAAAAGGGGAGTGAAGTTAAATTTGGCGAAGTTTTACTATCGGGCGATGGAGATAAAATCAGCGTCGGCCGGCCGACTGTCGCCGGAGCCGAAGTCAAAGCCGAAATTCTGGGCAACAAAAGAGCCGAAAAGGTAATTGTATTTCATTACAAACAAAAAACCCGCCGCCGCGTAAAACGCGGCCACCGCCAGCACTATAGCGAGCTTCTGATAAAGGAGATCAAGTTTTAAGTTTCTGATTTAAAATTTATAGATGAAAATTGAGTGGCCGGCGCGGGCGTAAGGCTCAATATTTTCAAGCCAGAGGTATGAATCCTCGGGTTTTTTTATAAAACCTACGGCCGGAAGGGCTTCGGCGCTTTGGCGTATGGTGGCGGACAAGGCAAACCATTTCGGGTCCCCTGATTCGGGATTGGGTTTGCCGGCACCCGACTGCCACGGAACAAATTTGTCTTTCAGGTAATATTCGGGAGAACCGCCTCCGAAATAATCAAGAGCGATCTTTTCTATTTTATTTTTTTCCACAAAATCGCGGAGTCTTTTCAAGTCCTGCCCCCAGTCGTAATTTGAATCAACTATGTATTTGTATCCGTTTCCGGAACCTCCGGCAAGGATATTATAGTAGGAAAGGTAATTCGGAAAAGAAAAAATCGTTCCCAGCCCGAGCGATAAAAGAAGCACCGCGGTTAAAAAATATCTTGGCAGGGATTTAACGAATCGTTCATAAATTGAAAAAAGCCACTCGCCCAAACTCCGCGGTTCGTTTAGAGAATAAAACATGAGCCAGCGCGTTATTTCGCGGGAGACCAGAATGTAAATAAAAGGGAATGTCGGCAAAACATGGCGTATTCCTATATTCAAGGGGCTTCTCATTGATTGCAGCCAGTAAACGGCTATGAAAATGAAGCTCGCGGTCAGAAAAAAGTTATCTCTTGTCCATTCAAAAACAGCCGGCCAGGATTTTTCATGGGTTTGCTTTACGGACTTTACGGCCAAAAAAACAGAGAGCGCTAAAAGCAAAAGAAAAGCAGACGGTTCTTTGAGAATATAGGCGACCGGAAAATAATACCACCATCCGGCGGAGCCAACCTCGCCCAAAAAATAAGCGGTATTTCCGCCGGCCGCGCGCTGAACAACCATTAAAAGTCCGAGAAAATATTGGCCAAGGCCTCTTAGCGCCGGTTGGGAGGCCATAAACTGCGTAAGGTCGGCTGCCGGACGGAATCCGAATGAGCTTAAGTTAACGGCGGAATCGCTTAACTGCCTTTCCGGAGGATAATTCCAAACATGATATTGGTAGACAACGGCGATTAAAAACACGGCAATTATTAAAATCGCGAGAAATCCGAGGCCGAGTTTGCTCCACTCATAAAAAAGTTTTTTCGCTCGTTCCAGTCCGTTTTCGGTTTCGCGCAAATAATCAAGCTGTGAAAGAAAACCCCATAAAAAGGCCAGTAACGCCAAAAGGGGAAGGAGCAGGACCAAAGAAAATTTCAAAAGCAGAGCTATTCCCAAAGAAGCCCCGGCGATAAACGCGCGTTTTACGCCCGGAGATTTCAAATAATAAATAAAGGCGGTGATGGCGATAAAAAAACCGAACGCGGCGGCAAGGTCGGTGGTAACATAGCGCGAATGGGCGATAAAAGACGGGGAAAAAGAGTAAAAAACAAGCGCCAAAAGCCCGACCCTGTCCCCATAGAGACGTCTGGCCGAAGAAAAAATCAGCCATCCAAAAACAAGCGCCAAAAGCATCATGGGAAATCTGGACCAAAAAAGAATCCGGTCGGGATTATTCCCCGATTCATAAAGAAAAATACGCCCCATGTCCCACTGGCCGTTGATGTCATCGCGCCACGCTTTTACATCGGTCGGAAAATTTAACTTCAAAAACAAAAGGGGAACGGCGGATAAATCTTTTATAAGCGGGGGGTGTTCGGGATTTAGACGGTAGTCTTTTTGAGTCAGGTAAGAATATCCGGCCGGGATGTGCGCCAGCTCATCCATTATGGCCGATTCGTTTAAAGACGAAAAAAACATCAAAGCGAACATCGCCGTGAGCATCAAGAGGGCAAGCATATTTGAAACGCGATGACCGGCCATATGAGTAAATTCTACCTTATATCTATACCTTTATAAAATAGGGCAAATCCGGGACGGGTACTTATATTAAGTCCGCTTACGGCCGTTTTAAGACTTGAACCGAGTTTTGCCGCGTTTTCAAGCGGAATTATCAGGCAAGAGCCGGAGCAGTCAATTTGATTTATGTCTTCGGGCGCCAGGTAATAAATATTTTTTTTCACTCTTTCGCTTTGAGGCCAGGTGCCGGTTAAAAACATGACGGTTTGGGCGGGCATTGGAACGGGTTTCGCGCCCGGGCCGTCGGGTGTCGGAACCGAAACTCCGTCCGCGTTTACCACCACGTATTTTTTAACGTCAGAAGGCGCATTTAAGAGCCACCGGCCGATTTCGGCGTAATTGCCGTTAAAAGCAAAATAGGTGTCCGGCGCGTTCGCCCAGCGGGTAAAATAGTTCGTATAACTTATTACGATGTGCGCCGCAATGCCGGCGGCAAGCAGTAAAACGAGTTCAAAACGGATTCGTGAAATTTGGCGTGTTTTTTGGGGGAAAAGTTTGGATTTCTAATTGAGCCACGCGGATATTCCGGACAGAATGTTCAAAAATCCCGCTCCCGAAACCAGCATGATGGCCGGCGCCATAATTATTGAGCGGAGAGCGTGTGGCGTTCCTTCGGACGAAAAGACGGCCGGCAGCAAGAAAACCAAAAGCCAGACAGATAAAAATCCGAAATTTGGAATTTGGAATTTAGATTTTTTAAACAAGCTCAAAGCGCCGAATATGATGCCCGCGGCAAATAAAATCCCGACCGGCCACCACAAAAGCGGGGCGCCGGGCAGATTGTGACGGGAGTTGAAATCGCCTACAAACCAAAAAGAACCGAGAGTTTTTATGGAGTTAAGCGCCAGGGATTTGGCCGGCGAAGCTTCGGAAAAAATTGAAACCTGACTTGTCCTTCCCAAAAAATCGGCCGGATTTTGCAGATAATAAACGCCGAGGGGCGCAAAAGCGATGAGCGCTAAAAGCAAAAACACGGCCGATTGCTTATACCCGTTTTTATTTTTTAATATTTTAAAAAGAGGGATCAAAAGAAGAATGGGGGTGATGCGATAGGCAATATAAGAATGCGCGCCCAAACCTAAAAGCAAACCGGCGAAAGCCGAAGCCCAGTATTTACGCGCGTCGGTAAGATCGTTTCTAAAAACCAGCCACATAAAATAAAAGCCCCAGACTATAAAAAAGGGAGCCATTATCGCCCGAAAACCCACGCGCGAAAAATTAATGTGCCAAAAACTCACCGCCAGAAAAAAAGACGCCGAAAGGGCGGCGATTTCATTCGGATAAAGCCCGGCTATTTTGGCGCCTGACATACCTCTGAAAAGTTCGCGTCCGAAATAAAACAGGCCCAAAACCGTAAGCGCGCCGAAAATCGCCGAAACCAAGCGCAATACCCACGGCTCATTTCCCAAAAGTCCCAAAGCTACGGCTTGTATGTTTATAAAAAGGCCCTCCCGTCCGTTATTTTCGGGGTAAAAAACGGAAAAATCGCCGGTTTTTAAGGAATACAAAGCATTATTGCCGTTCATGGCTTCATCGGGATAAAGGCCCGGCGGGACGCTTTTTAATTCCCAAAATCTGAAAAAAACGGCGATTAAAAATATAACCGCGGCTATAAACAGGGCCTTTTTGGAATTAATCATATTTTGATTATAATATAAGTAATGCCAAACATGGAATCGCCAAAACTAATGCGGGAGGAAATAAGCGCTCTTGAAGAGATGCTTTCCGAAAAGAAAAAAAAATTTGCCGAATCGGGCGCGAACGCCGAATTCAAACCCGAGGAGGCGGCAAGGGAAGTGGTTAAAGAATATGCAGCTTCCGCAAAACCAGCTCCGGACCCAGCCGTATCGTCCGGCAAAGATTCTAACGCGCTGAAAAAAATCGCCGACTCTTTTCAAAACGAACCGCACGCAAAGCAAGTCAACGAGCTTATGAACATCGCCGAAAAAAACGGAATTGCAAGCGCGGTTGAAGTGGCCAAGCATTTAAAAAACCCCCATCTTTTAGACGATTTTCACGACCGGCTGGCCTTTGAGCTTTTGGCTAAAAAACAATGACCATACTATCTTTTGAACAGCTTTTTTACGCCTATTTGGGAATAACCGTTTTTTTGCTGTCCGCGGGCCTGCTTCTTTTTTTCGCCAAAAAAATAAAAAAACGGAAAGCGATTGCAGAATCGCTTGAATTCGCGCTTTACGAAATAACCCTGCCGCGTGAAAACGAACCGAAAAAAGAGAATGTTTCTTTTAGAGACCTTGTTTCCGTTATGGAGCAGTTTTACTCGGGACTTGCCGCCATTTTTGAAGACCGCTGGTTCGGGCGTTCCAGTTTCGCGCTTGAACTGGCTCTGCCTTCAGTCGGAGAAGAGACGACTTTTTTCATAGCCGTTCCGCGAAAGCACGCCAGGCTTTTTGAAAAACATCTGCAAAGTTTGTATCCCGCGGCAAAACTTGAGCAAAAATATTCGGATTACAATATTTTTAATCCGGTAGGACCGACTGCCGCGGCTTATTTTGAACTCTCCTCAACCCCGCTCTTGCCGATACGCACTTATCAAAGGCTTGATGCCGACCCGCTTGAGGTCATAACCAATTCTTTCACCAAACTCAAAAAAGAAGGCGAAGGCGCGGCTCTCCAGATAATCGTGCAAAGAGGGCCGAAAAATTTTGCCAAACGGCTTAAAGACGCGGTTAAATCCGTCCGTGAAGGTAAAAAATTGCATACCGAAACCGGCTGGCCGTCCGCGCTTAAAGAAATCAGGTTTCTCATAACCGGGCGCGGAGAGGAAACAAAAAAAGACGGGAATACGGCCGTTGACGAAGAAACTTTAAAACTTCTTGAAGAAAAATCAAATTTTCCAGTTTTTGGCGCAAATCTGCGCTTGGTAGCTTCGGCCTCCGATTACAAAGAAGCCGAAAATATTCTTCAGGAACTGGCCAGCTCATTCATCCAATTCGGCGAGACCAGAGGAAACAGCCTGGTATATAAAAAAGTCCGTCCCCGCGAATTAAACGATTTTTTATACCGTTTTTCTTTCAGGATTCCCGATAAAAAAAGATTACTGCCTTTAAACAGCCGGGAGCTTACGAGTATTTACCATCTTCCGTCCGCGCTCACCGTAGCGCCTAAAATAAAATCACTTAAAGCCAAGGACGCGCCGGCGCCGGCAGGACTGCCCTCCGAAGGTGTCCTTATCGGCGAAAATGTTTATCGCGGGGAGAGCCAGTCCGTAAGATTTTCGCGCGATGACCGCAGAAGACATCTTTATATAATAGGACAGACGGGCACCGGAAAAACCACGCTGATGCAAAATATGGCCAAACAAGACATTGAATCGGGCGAGGGGCTTTGCGTCATTGACCCGCATGGAGACATGGTGGATACGATTCTCGGATATGTTCCGGAAAATCGCGCCGACGACGTGATTTATTTTAATCCGGCCGACATTTCCCGGCCCATGGGCCTTAATTTTCTTGAATACGATCCGGCCTATCCCGAACAGAAAACTTTTATCGTCAACGAACTTTTGGAAATATTCAGAAAACTCTACGCCGATGTTCCCGAGGCCCTCGGCCCAATTTTTGAAACATATTTCAGAAACTCAACGCTTCTGGTGATGGAAGACCCGCCTTCCGGAAACACTCTTTTTGAAATAGAGCGGGTAATGACCGACCCGGAGTTTAGACGACTGAAACTTTCGCGCTCCAGAAATCCGGTAATAAATACGTTTTGGAGGGATGTTGCCGAAAAAGCCGGCGGGGAAGCCGCTTTGGCCAACATGGTGCCGTACATTACCTCAAAGTTTGACGCATTTTTATCAAACGAATTCATGAGGCCCATTCTTTTGCAGGAGCGCTCGTCCTTAAGATTCAGGGAAATAATGGACGGCGGAAAAATCCTTTTGGTGAATCTTTCAAAAGGCCGTATCGGGGAGACCAACGCTTCGCTTCTGGGTTTGATAATCGTGGGTAAATTATTAATGGCCGCTTTTTCGCGGGTAAACATATCGGAGGATCAAAGGCGCGATTTTTATCTTTATTTGGACGAGTTTCAAAACGTCACCACTCCTTCAATTTCAACCATACTTTCGGAGGCTCGCAAATACCGGCTTAGTCTTGTTTTGGCCCATCAGTTCATAGGACAATTAACTGATGCGATAAAGCTTTCTGTTTTCGGAAATGTCGGATCAATGGCGGCTTTCAGGGTGGGGTCGGATGACGCCGAACCTCTTGAAAAGCAGTTTGGGCCAATTTTTTCGGCGCACGACTTATTAAATATAGAAAATTTCAACGCCTATTTGCGTCTCTTGGTCGGGGGGCAGGCGGCCAAACCTTTCAATATAAAGATTTTTCCGGCCGAAAAGGGGAACACAGCCGCTGCCGAATCGCTAAAAGATCTTTCGGCTCAAAAATACGGCCGGCCCATTTCGGACATAGAGGCAGATATTAACGCCCGTTATCCAAAAAATAATTAATTTATATTTTATGAAAAAATATTTTTTAGCACTTTTGGCCGGATTTCTTACCGGTGTTCTTATGATTCCGACACTGCGCAATCTTGATCTTAAGCTTCCTTATGACACAATGGCGCTTGTTTTCATAACGCCTTTAGTGTTTGTTTTTGGCGCGCTGGTTGCTTCTTTTATCGGCAGGCGTTTTTTTTGGTTTTGGCAGCTGGCCAAATTCGGCGAAGTCGGTTTTTTAAATACCGCGATTGACTTCGGCGTACTTAATTTTTTGATTTTTATTACCGGCATACCTTCGGGGCCGTATTTTTCTATTTTTAAAACAGTGAGTTTTACCATCGCTCACATCAACAGCTATTTTTGGAACCGTTTTTGGGTTTTTGAAGCGCGCCAGGCGGCCTCCGCGGGGGAGTATGTCCGATTTCTTGTCGTGAGTCTGATTGCGATTATCCTTAACGTTGGGATCGCGTCTTTGGTGGTAAATTTTATCCCCCCGCGATTCGGCTTAAACCCGACCATGTGGGCCAACATCGGAGCCGCCGTGGGAGTGGCCGCCGGCCTTTTGTGGAACTTCTTTGGCTATAAACTTATTGTTTTTAGGAAATAGGCTTAATCACCGGGCCCGAGGGCGAGTCTTCAAGCGACCAGCCGAGTTTTTGGATTTGGGAGCGGATTTTATCGGCTTCGGGCCAATTTTTATTCCGTCTTTCTTTCTCGCGCTTTTCGGCCAGTTTTTTAACCGCGGCCGGAGGGTTTATGGGTTTTAAAGCCGATAGATTTAAACCTAAAATTTGGTCGGCCCATAAAATATCCGCCAGCGAAAGCCAGCCGAAGTTTTTCCATAAAACAGCGAGGGCTTTTGGGGTGTTCAGGTCGTCGTTAACAGCCTCAAGGAATTGACGGCGAAAAGTGGACGAACGTTTGGGGAGTTCTGACGCGGATTTTAATTCCAAAACCCGCGCTCTTATTTTTCCAAGGGCGCTTTCGGCCGCTTCAAAAGATTCCCAGGTAAAATTAAGCTTGGAGCGGTAATGGGCGGTGAGTGCCAGATAACGAAACGATAGCGGGTCAAAACCGCGCTTTTCCACATCGCGAAGAGTATAAATATTTCCAAGCGACTTTGACATTTTTTTGCCGTCAACAAGCAAGTGTTCGCCCTCAACGAAAAACCTCGCGAATTTTTTTCCGGTGGCGCCCTCCGACTGCGCGATTTCATTTTCGTGATGCGGAAACAAAAGGTCTATGCCTCCCGCGTGAATGTCAAAACTCTCGCCCAAGTACTTCATGCTCATGGCCGAGCACTCAATATGCCACCCCGGCCGCCCATCCAACTTGGACACTCCGTGTCCAAGTTGGAATTTCGCGGGCCAGGAGGGCTCTCCGGGTTTCGCTTTTTTCCACAAAACAAAGTCCTCGGCGTCTCCTTTCGCGTATTCGTCAACATCAACCCTCGCTCCGATTTTTATTTGGCGCTTTTGCAGACGGCTTAGACGGCCGTATTTTTTAAACTTTGATATGTCAAAATAAATTGAGCCGTCCGACTCGTAAGCGAATTTCTTCGTCAAAAGTTTATTTATTAAGGCAACCATTTCTTTAATGTGTTTGGTCGCGCGCGGGTATTCGCGGGCCGGTTTGATGTTTAACTTTTCCAAGTCCCCAAAAAACGCCTCTTCATAGGGCTTGACGAACTCAAAAATCGTTTTTCCGGCTTCTTTGGCGTCACGGATTATTTTATCCTCAACATCCGTGATGTTCATGACCAGCCCGACTTTGAAGCCGGCCATCTCCAGGGTCCGGCGCATAACATCCTCAAAAACATAAGTGCGCAGGTTGCCGATATGGGCGAAATTATAGACAGTCGGCCCGCAAGCGTATATTTTAACAGCGCCCTTTTTGGCGGGCCTGAAGACCTGGACTTTGCGGGTTAAGAAATTGAATAATTTCATAAATTGTTTAGACGCGGTTGCCGCAGATATAATAGTAGTATAAAATAAAAAGAAATCGTTTGCCATGAATTTTCGCTTATCTCAAAAAGCCGTTTTAATTTTTGCCGGAGTAGCCGTCATTTTTGCCTCATTCGGCTTTGGCGTTTATTTCGGCTATGGATCCCGCCCCGAAGTTGAAAAGGTGCTCGCGGTTCTCGGCAAAGAACCGCAAATTTCTTCAGCAGACGAGCTGGATTTTTCTCCTTTCTGGAAATCGTGGCGCGCAATTGAAGAAAAATATGTTTCATCAGACGGCATTGACCGCGAAAAAATGCTCTGGGGCTCGATTGAAGGCCTGGCCGCGTCTTTAGGCGACCCCTATACCGTTTTTTTCCCCCCGGTGGAAAGTAAGGCTTTTGAAGACGAAATAAGAGGGGATTTTGAAGGCGTGGGCATGGAAATCGGCATGAGAAAAGGGATACTCACGGTTATCGCCCCTCTCAACGGCACTCCGGCGCATAAAGCCGGCGTGAAATCCGGAGATAGAATAATAAAAATTAACGAGGAGACGGCATCCGAACTTGATTTAAACGAAGCGGTGCAAAAAATACGCGGACCCAAAGGAACGACAGTCACGCTCACCGTTTTAAGAAACGGAGAAGATTTGGCCCGCGAAATTCCGGTCACCAGAGACACGATTCAGATCCCTTTGATTGACGCCGAAAAACTGTCCGACGGAATTTTTATAATACGGCTTTACAGTTTTTCCGAGCGTTCGCCCTCGGCTTTCAGATCGGCTCTTCGCGAAATGGCCGAATCGGGAAGCGAGAAATTGATTTTGGATTTGCGCAATAACCCGGGCGGATTTTTGGAGGCCTCGGTTGACATTGCCAGCTGGTTTTTGCCCGCGGGCAAACCGGTGGTCATAGAGAATTTCGGCTTGTCCGGCGAAAAAATACACCGTTCAAAAGGATACGGAGTTTTTGGAGGACTTAAAATGGTTGTTCTGGTAAACGGCGGCTCTGCCTCGGCTTCAGAAATCCTGGCCGGAGCTCTTAAGGATTACGAATTGGCCAAGATAGTCGGCTCAAAAACTTTCGGCAAAGGTTCGGTTCAGGAGCTTGTCGGCATAACTCCGGATACGTCTCTTAAAATCACGATTTCCAGATGGTTTACGCCCAACGGCCATTCTATTTCCGAAAACGGCCTTGAGCCGGACGTCGCGGTCCCGCCGGCAAAAGAGGACGACGAGTCGGCTGACCCCCAGCTTGACAAAGCGATAGAAGTATTAAAAAATATGTAATAATCAAAAATGAAAGTATTGCTTTTAAAAGACGTTTTGCATCTGGGACAGGCCGGGGATATTAAAGAGGCGAAAGAGGGGTTCGCCAGAAATTTTTTATTCGCGCGCGGACTGGCCAAGCCGGCCTCCGCCTCCGCGGTGCTGGAATCCCAAAAACTCAAAAAAGAGCGCGAGGAAAAAAATAAGGCCGTTTTGAGCGCTTTTGAGGAGGCCTTAAACCGGCTAAAAGACATGGAAATAATTTTGGAAGCCAAAACCAACGAACAAGGCGGGCTTTTCAGGGCGATTAGCGCCAAACAGATCGCTTCGGCCATAAACAAACAAGGGGTTAAAGATATAACCGACTCCGATATTTTAATTGAAAATGCGGTTAAAAAAGCCGGAGAACACGAAGTTGAGGCGAGGCGCGGAGATATTTCCGGAAAAATTAAAATTACCGTAAAAGCAAAAAATGGCTAAATATATTTTCATAGCCGGCGGAGTGATGTCTGGTATCGGCAAGGGTGTTTCAACGGCGGCAATTGCCGCCATTCTTAAAAACTGCGGATTTCGCGCGACCTGCATAAAAATAGACCCATATTTAAATATTGACGCCGGCACAATGAATCCGGTGGAACACGGCGAAGTATATGTAACCGATGACGGCCTTGAATGCGACCAGGACATCGGCAACTACGAAAGATTTTTGGACGGCAACATGTACCGGCACAATTATATGACATCGGGACAGGTTTATCAGGAAGTCATCGGCCGCGAGCGCGCGCTCGGCTACGGCGGAAAATGCGTTGAAACCGTTCCGCACATACCCGAAGAGGTAATTAGCCGGATTGAGTTTACGGCTAAAAAAGACAAGGCCGATTTCGTCCTTATAGAAATCGGCGGAACGATAGGCGAATACCAAAATCTTATTTTCTTTGAGGCCGGAAGAATGATGCGCCTGAAACAGCCCGATAAGGTCATTTTTATAGTCGTAAGCTACCTGCCGGTTCCACATATGATTGGCGAGATGAAAACCAAACCGACCCAGCACGCGGTCCGCACCCTTAACTCCGCCGGTATTCAGCCGGACATTATAATCGCCCGTTCCGCCTTGCCTTTAGACGTTCCCCGCAAACGGAAAATCGCTTCTTTCTGCAACATTAAAGAAGAGGACATCATCTCAGCACCTGACGTAAAAAGCATTTACGAAATTCCGGTAAATTTTGAAAGGGGCAAAATCAGTGAAAGAATTCTTGAAAAATTCGGCATGGCGCGCAAGAAATGCGCGCTTAAAGAATGGTCAAAATTCAACCGCAAGATCCGTCAAAGCCGGAAAGAAATTAAAATAGGCATTATCGGAAAATATTTTTCAACCGGCCGTTTTAATTTGGGCGATTCATATATTTCGGTAATTGAAGCGGTCAAACACGCCGCCTGGCGCGATAATCTGAAACCGGTTATTTCGTGGTTAAACGCCGAAGAATACGAAAAAAATCCGCGAAAACTCGCGGAGCTGGACAAACTTCACGGCGTAATCGTGCCCGGCGGATTCGGAGACAGGGGAGTGGAAGGCAAGATAAAAGCCATAGGATATGCCAGAAGAAAAAAAATACCGTTTTTGGGCCTTTGCTACGGCATGCAGCTTGCGGTAATTGAATTCGCGCGTTTTGAGGCCAAATTGCGTAGCGCTTCCACCACCGAAATTGATTCCAAAACTCCACATCCGGTCATATCCACGCTTGCCGAACAGGAAAAAAACATAAATGACGCCAAATACGGCGGAACAATGCGTCTTGGCGCTTACCCCTGCGAGATCAGGGCGGGCACCACAAGCGCCAGAGCTTACGGCGAGAAAAACATAGTGGAAAGGCACCGCCACCGCTATGAATTCAACAACGAATATAGGGATAAACTTGAAAAACTGGGGCTCGTTGCCGCGGGCATAAATCCTCAAAGAAATCTGGTTGAAATAATAGAGCTTAAAAATCACCCGTTTTTCGTCGGCGTCCAGTTTCATCCGGAGTTTAAATCAAGGCCCTTTAAACCGCACCCGCTTTTTACAGAGTTCATAAAAGCGGCCAGAAAAAGATAATAAGGGAAATTTCTAAATTTTCCCAAAATTTTTTGTAGATATAACCTTATGACTAATTTTATAGCAATCTTAGGATTTATAATTGGAATTCTGGGTTTAATTGCAACACTCGTTGGCACATACTTTACCTATATCTCATTTATAAATCCGATAACAAGATTTAAAAGATATTTAAAAAATCATGAAGATTGGGAAAAATTTTATGGTATTGAAGATCGTTTTTCTTTCTATCGTCACAGAAAATACCCCAATTTTCAGATTATTATAGATTGGAGCCAAAAAGTCGCAGAGAATTTCCATGAAGAGTGGATAAACGATGCTCTTTATCCCGATAAAACAAACAATGCCTCCTACTATGTTCGGCTAGAGGCAAATTCGATGTTGCTTGGAAAAGAGCTGTTTGTTTCTTTGGATGGTCACAGATATTTTGTGCCTGTACCAAGAGTTTTGAGTATAAAAAACGGCGAAAGACGGTTTTATTATGACAAACAACAAATTCAATTAACAAAAATTATCGGAAAGCACCATTTTGAAAAAGATATTTATGAATTTGCAAAAGAATGCAAGAAGCCTATAGTGGTCAAAGAATAAAACTTGATGGCGCTTTGCTAATTCAGAGGCCTTGAAAAACCCAAACGCCTAAATGGCGCTCGCCATTTAGGCGTTTGAGTTGATTTTTTGCAGGATTTTGGTAAAGTTTAGGAATTAAACAAATTTATGGAACATAAACTCGTGGTAGAATTTTTGAACCGCAGAGGTAATTTTTGGGATTATTTTACATTTTGGCGCCCAAAAATAGTACAGACGATCCCCTTTGAAATGGGCTTTCTTTTTAAAAATATAGGAGAAAACCCAATTAAAGAAATGTCTATAAAAAATATTAAATGGCAGCCTGTTGATGGTAAAAATATTTTAAGCACAATAAACAAAAGTTTTAATATAGGCAATTTAAATCCGGACGAGGAAAGAAAAATATGGGTACAAAAACTTGGAACATATGCACATGGTTTGTGCAGTATAAGTTTCAACTTAGAATTGGCCGATTCTAAAGATGTAGTGAAAACATTTCAAATAGATCCGTTCACAAAGTTACAAGATAACTGTTCTATTAATAGTTGGATTGACTTCTTTTTTATTTTTAGTAAGAGTGAATATGAGCAAGGAATTACTAATAAATTTCTTTTGTCACTTACGACCGCGACTGTTGTTATGGCATTCTTTTCATTTGCTCTCACAGCTCTCAGTTTAAATCTTTTGAAAATTCAGACTCAGCCAATATTACAAGCTCAAGAAAAAAACATGCATGATGCCGAAACTTATTGCACGAATAATCCAGATGGAGAAGTTCCAAAGTCAACGGGCGGGGCGTTTAAATGTTCCGAGATTTTAGAGATGCTTAATAAGCAATAACCTATATATAGAGTTTATGACTATTGATATATTTTTTAACTGGCCACCGGGCAGTAATTTAGCAAGGATTAGTGTGGGACAGTCCAACTCCAAAGATTTAAATTTTATGTTCGGAATAGGAATAGTACGAAAGAACGAACCAGATAAAATTTATTATATGGGGGAAAGATGGATTGCGGCGGAAAAAGTTAATTTAGATTTTTTTGTCAAGAGGGATGATTATGTCGTTATAGAGCGAAAAATTAAAAATTCTGAAAAAATAGAGACGAGAAACACTTGGGATATAAATAAAGAATGGCCACCAACAGCTATTGGGAATATGTCAACAAATACACCTTGGAATTTTTAATACTAACTAAAAAAGATTAAAAAAACTAGCATTGCAAAAAATTAAAAAAATAAATTTATGGATTCGTTTGAAAAAATCGTTGCGCTATATTTAGAAGATTGTGGTTATTGGGTAAAACATAATGTTAAGGCGGATATTTCCAAAAAAGATAAAACAAGAATTGGTTTATCCTCTATGCCTAGACCCGAAATAGATTTAGTTGCTTATAAGCCAAACAAAAACGAATTGATTTTTGTTGAGGCCAAATCTTATCTGGACTCGCCAGGTGTAAGCTATAAAGATCTGACCGGAAAAGGCAGAGGAGTAAAACGCTATAAACTTTTTAATAACAAAAAATTTAGAGACATTGTTACAAAACAAATCATTAAAGATTTTAAAAAGGATGGTTTGATTTTTAAAAAAGTTAAACCCGTTTACGCATTAGCTGTAGGTAAAATTAAAAAAGGAGACGGAAATAAATTACAAAATTATTTTAATAAAAAGGGATGGCGGATATTTACTCCCGAACAAATAAGTAAATTTTTGAAAGATATGGCAGAAAAGAAATACGAAAATCATCAAGTCGTGATCGCTGCCAAAATGATTCTTAGATGAACTTGATGGCCAACAAAAAATTAAAAATCCTCCTTCGCGTAAAGCTACGGAAGGACGCAGTAAATTTATGAATAAAAAATCGGCGCCCGGTGATAATAAAAATATTGTATATACCCCATATTCGTGCGAATAAGGGAATAGGGATATAGAAAGCCTCAGTGCTAAAGCGAAGCTCACTGCGGGGCGCGGAAAACTTAGAGTGTGCTAAAATAAATTTATTATGCACGATTGGACCAGAGCAAGAATGAATTCCGACCTGCCCGACAAGCTTTTTGGGGAAATAAAAGATTTATATAAAAAACGGCTAAAACTGCCGGAGGCAAAACCCAAAAAGCAGTTTTTGCTTTGTCCTGTCGGCCTTGTCGGCTCCGGAAAAAGCACCGTATTAAAACCTTTGGCTGAAAAATTAAACGCGGTAAGAGTGTCTGTTGATGAGATAAGACAGACGCTCAAAGAAAGCGGCTTTAATTATAACCAAGCCAGAAACATTGCTTATGAAATTATTCAGGAATTACTGGATTCGGGGCAGAGTGTTGCCGTAGACGGAAACTGCGGAAGTGAAGACGCGCTTAAAAAAATTGAGCAATTAAAAATGAAGCCGGAGAAGCGAATTGTGTGGATTCGCGTGAATCCTCCGGAAGAATTTATTATCAACAAGCTCAAAAACTTCAAACACACATGGCTTTTTGACGACGGCGACGAGGCGGTCCGCGGATTTTATAAGTATAAAGAAAAGTATGGGGATTTTAGCGACTTGCGTCTCCCTTACGCGTATACATTTGATACTTCAAAAGACGATTTGGGCGAACAGATAAACGAGGCGCTTAAAATTATAAAGGATAAAATAAATTTATAGCAAAAAATTGCGCCGGTATGCCAAAAACAGACCCAAAACAACATTCTAACATTCTCCCTTCGACCGTGCTCAGGACAGGGCAGAATGTTGGAATGTTGGGGAATAAATTTGTGGGAGAAACGCGAGGGGTCGAGTGGCGGGGGACTAAATTACGCTGACGACTTTTTTGAGCGCCGTTTTTCCGTTGAATCTCATTTTTCTTTTTTGAGAAAATTTAACCCGGCCTTCTTT
>CAYPMM010000014.1:0-22008 GCA_964412115.1 uncultured Candidatus Saccharibacteria bacterium
ACGGGACTGGTTAAAAATCCAAAACCAAGTTTAAGGTTCTCGTAAAAGGGCCGGGTTTTTTCCGGCAAAGGGTCCCCCAAAAGCATGGCGTCCCAGGGGTCGATGTGTTTTTTAGCGCCTTTAAAAACGTTTGTTATTAATTTTGCATAATTCTTTTGAGATTCAATTTCTTTCAAGCGCGAATTTACGGATGTAAGTTCGTTTGTCAGATTTTCTATTTTTTGGAGTAATGCGTTTGGTTGTTTAATTTCCTCAAAATTACTTTCATCCCGATGGTGCCTATTTTGATTTTTAAAATTTTGCAAAATAGACTCCTCAATAAACCAAGTACTGCCGATTTTTTCGGCAGTAATTTTATTTTCTTTGATTAATTGTCTTAACCTTTCTTTGGAGTATCCACAAAAATCGGCCGCTGAAGTAAGCGACAAAAAATTTTTTCCATTTTGCAAAATTCTTGGAATAGGTCTTCGAGCCATAAAAACACTTAATCTAATTTTATTTTGTATTTTGCAAAATAGAAATGATTTCGCTGTGCATAACTAAGTGAAATTTAAAAAAAATAAATACGGCCCCATTTTGGAGCCGTTAGTTTTTAAATTTGGTTTAATCAATTTTTATATAAAAATCATTTTTCAAAACATTGATAAGGGTTATTAAACCTTGTTTATACCCAATATAAAATTCCTATATTTTAAGCCACTTTCTCTGATTTTACGTTCCAGTGTTTTATAGTTAATATCAATCAAACCAAATCGTGGCCAGAATCCTTTGTCCCACTCAAAGTTATCCAAAAGCGACCAGTAAAAATAGCCCCGGATATCCACCCCCTCTTTTATGGCTTTCAGCACATACCGCAAATGCTCCTTAATAAAATCGGCCCTTTGTTCATCTTTTGCGTCAGCGAAGCCGTTTTCAGTGATAAAAATCGGTTTTTTATATTTTGCCAAATTTTGCAAAACGCGATAAATGCCCTCCGGATGTATTTCCCAACCCATATCCGAAATATCTTTATTAAGGTTTTGATTAAATTTAAGGCCTTTTACGCGATTGTGAAAATAGTAATTAAGCCCGATAAAATCCTGATGGTCTTTAATGCTGTCCAAAAATCTCTCGTTCCACCACCAATCCGCAAGGTTGGCCAATACGGCATTTAATCCTCGCCCCTCAAAATAAATATTGTTTTTCGCGATGCCGACTTGCAAAGACGGATTTATTTTTTTTACTGCTTTATACGCTTTTTTATGAGCCAACTCCAGATTTCTCAAAATCTTTATATATTTTATAAAAGACTTTTCTTGGGGAGGCCAGATTCCGCGCCAATAGGCATTGCCCGCGTAAACCATCGGTTCGTTTACGGTTATCCAGAATTTAACTTCCGGTAAAAACTTAATTACTAGTTCGATATATCGTACTAAATAACTAATGTTATTCTTTTTCAAAAATCCTCCTTTTTGTGCGAACCACACGGGCATTGTCCAGTGCCAAAGAGTGGCAAACGGTTCCAGTCCCCTGTTTTTAAGCGCCAAAACTACCTTGCGATAGTGTTCAAGTTCTTTCTCGTTAAATTTTCCTTCGGCAGGCTCAATCCTTGACCACTCGATTGAAAAACGGTGGGCGTTATGGCCAAGGGAGCGCGCGATATTAAAATCCTCTTCATAACGATTATAGTGGTCGCAAGTAATGCCAGAAATATAGTTCTCGCGCCTCAAAGGGCCGGGATAGTCGTTTAAAATATGGCCGGGATAAGTTTTATTTAAAGCTTCTTTAGCTAATCGTCCGGCGTTTTCTTTTTCCCATTTTGACCAATCATTATTATTTCCGCCCTCAACTTGATGAGCTGAAGTAGAAGCGCCCCAGTAAAAATGTTTAGGAAAAGACCTCATGAATTTCTAATTATTCTAACTACTTAAGTTTTCTATATGCGGCTATTTTTTTATGGTCTCCCGACAAAAGAACTTTAGGAACCCTATAATTTTTACCGCGCCATTTTATTGTTTCCGGACGGGTGTAGACTGGATATGAACCGTGCTTTTCTTCCAAGGATTCGGCTTTTCCGAGAACGCCTTTTATATGCCTGCTTACGGCGTCAATTACAACCATTGCCGGAAGCTCGCCGCCGGTCAGCACATATGGACCGGCGGACACCTCCTCGGCTTTGAGAATTTTTTTAACCCTTTCGTCCACGCCTTCATAACGGCCGGAAATCAAAATTATGTTTTTATATTTTTTAGCCCAATTACGGGCCATTTTTTGGTCAAATGGCTTTCCTTGCGCCGAAAGCAGTGCCACCTTACTGCTATTCGGCATACCAGACATCCGATGTCTGACAGCGTAAATAGCCTTGAGAATCGGCTCGGCTTTCATCACCATTCCGGCCCCTCCTCCAAACGGCCTGTCGTCAACGGTTTTGTGTCTATCTGTAACGAAATTTCTCGGGTTATAAAAATTAATTTTAATTAAACCGCGTTTTTGGGCGCGTTTTAAAATTGAGCTCGCAAGATAGGACTCAAAAGATTCGGGGAAAATGGTTATAACGCTGAAAATCATAAAATAAAAGCCGCGCTATTTATGATAGCACGGCTTTTATTCAACTTACAGGCGAATTAAAGTTTTAAATCATCCATTTCGCCCGCAGAGGTTTTGGGTCCGCGGCCGCCCTCCGGTTCCTCAATTTTGAGGTTAACGCGGGAGCGATTTTTCAAACCGACGATGCGCAAAAGAATCCGGATGGCCTTGGCGGTATTTCCGCCTCTGCCGATTATTTTTCCCATGTCGGCCGGATCGATTTTAAGCGTCAGTAAGACGCCCATTTCATCGACCTTTCGGTCAACTTCAACCGCCTTGGGATTTTCCACCAGACTCTTGACCAAATATTCCAGGAAATCCTGGTCAGCAAATTTTTCAGCCATGTTGCGATACTGTCATAAGGATTAATGGTAATGCCAGTAGCCTTGTCCCGAAAAATTCGGGAGATTCGACCGGTTTGGCCGCAAAGAATCCGATGGTTTCGGTCCGAGCGGCCAGCCGCTACTTATTAAGCCCCATTATAGCAAGATACTTTGCAAAAGTCAAGCCCCATCAATTCCCGATCTCCAGCCGCTTTTTTTCGGCCAAATCCTCCAGCTCGCCGTTGAATTTGTCGGTTTTTTTCTGCAGTTCGAATCTAGACCTGAATATTAAATCCACGCTTAAAGCACCCGACATCTCGTTTTACCGTATTTCTTTCTAGACCTCGTCGCGCTCGCGCCTTAAGGCAATTCTTGATTCTTCAAGCTTTTCGCCGACAAGTTTTTGCATCGCTTGTCTTCGTTCTCCGGTAAGTTCGGGCAAAATGATTCTCAAAACATCCCGGTCAACGACCGGCTGAAGGCCCAAGTTGGAAGAACGCACGGCTTTTTCAATGGCTTCAAGCGCTCCTTTGTCCCACGGCTGTATAATCAAAGTCCGCGCGTCTCCGACTCCTATTGAGGCCAGGCCCTCAAGTTTGGTTTTACCGCCGTAGTATTCCACCGCAATATCTTTAACCAAGGCCGGATTGGCGCGGCCGGTTCTCAAAGCCCCGAGCTCGTCGGCAAAATGATTTTTTATTTTTTGAAACGACGAATCAAACTTAGAAAGCGAATATGGCATAACGAGAGTTTAAAAAAATTAAATGTTAAAAAGTTAAGTTATAAACGGAGCCAGATATTCAAGGCACATTTTACGGCTGATGTTTAAAACCGCCGACTCCCTCGCGCGCCGTATTTTCAGAAGAAATCCGTGCTTTTCGCCGTCCATCGCCCAGCGTTCCAGATTATCCAAAAAGGCGTTAAACTTATCCGGTTCGTAAGCCAGCGCGTCTATTATTCCGGCCCGCTCTTTTGGTCCCGCTTTTATAAACCCCGCAAACGTTTTTTGTTCTTCAGGAAAAGGTTCAAAAGCGTCCGCTGAAATTTCAACCAGCCGTGAGCGCAGAGTGTCCGGCGCCATTTCGGGACTTTTGGCCAGGAGGAAAAAATGGCGTTTATCCAGCGCGTCTTCAATGACTTTAAGCAAAACCGGAAAAGCGTGATGTTTCATTTTAGACGCGTCTAAAATGAAAAACCTCCGTTCGTCCGTCCCTAAACTCATTGCCGCGATTTCTTTTATCCGGCGCGCTTCATCAATGCCGACTTCATTGTCATACAAACAAACTTCGCCGTGGGATTTTAAAAAATCGGCTAATTTAAAAGAATCAACCGAACCTGTCAAAATATAGCCGTTGGCCAAAACTCCCCGCCCGATATGTTCTTTTAAGATTTTATTCATGTCGGCTTATCTTTTGCCGAGCAGACTTTTTTTATAAACGTCAAGATGTTCCAGGGCTATTCCGGTGCCTTTGGCCACGCAAAAGAGCGCGTCTTCAGCCACATACGCCTTCACTCCGGTTGCCCGATGAACAAGCTCGGTAATGTTTCTTAGAAGCGATGTTCCGCCGGTCATAGTTATGCCTTGGTCAATTATGTCCGCGGCCAATTCTGGCGGAGTTTCGTGCAAAACGGATTTTATGGCTTTGGTTATTTCACGAAGCTCGTTTTCAACGGCTTTTGTCGTTTCGTTGGTTGAAATCTCGGCCGACCTCGGAAGTCCGGTTAAAAAATCCCGCCCCTTAACCAGATAGGCGCTTTCTTGGTCAACGGTTATGGCTGACGCAATGGCGATTTTGATTTCCTCGGCGGTTTTATCGCCTATCGCAAGATTAAACGCCCTTTTAATATGGTCGGTTATGGCCTGGTCTATTTTATTTCCGGCCACTTTGACCGAGGTGGAAGCCACTATCCCGCCCAAAGATATGACCGCGACATCGGTGGTTCCTCCGCCGATATCGACAACCATGTGGCCGGTCGGTTCGTGAATCGGAATACCCGCGCCTATCGCCGCCAAAATCGGCTCTTTCATAACATAAGCGTTTTTAGCGCCCGCTTTCATCGCGGCTTCCACCACCGAACGCCTTTCGGTGGAAGTCACGCCTGCTGGCGCTGAAACCAATATATCGGGCTTAAAAAAATTCCATTGGCCCAACGCCTTTCCTATATAATAGCGGAGCATTGCTTCGGTCACGCGATAATCGGCAATAACGCCGTCTTTCATCGGGCGATAAGCCATAATACTGTCCGGAGTTTTTCCGACCATGACTTTCGCGTCGTTTCCCACGGCAAGAACCTTGTTTTCCGGCACCGAAACCGCGACCACCGACGGCTCGTTAAGGACAATTCCGCGACCCGGAACAAACACCAGCGTGTTTGCCGTTCCAAGGTCAATGCCAAGTTTTTTTACGAAAAAATGCGCCATTGTATTTTATTAAACGCGTCTTATGTCCGCTCCCAAGTCCGCGAGTTTTGCCTCAATGCTTTCATATCCGCGGTCAATATTATAAATATTGTGGACTATCGTCTCGCCTTTTGCAATGAGGCCGGCGATGATGAAGGCGAGTCCGGCTCTTAGATCGGGACTTTCAACTTCCCGGCCCGAAAGCGAGGTCGGACCTAAAATGATAACGCGGTGCGGATCGCAAGGAGTGATATTGGCGCCCATTCTTACAAGTTCATTCACGTATTCCAATCTGCCGTCAAAAATGGTTTCAAAAACTTCGCTTTTACCCTCGGCTTGGGTAAGAAAAACAGTGAATGGCGCCTGTAAATCGGTGGCAAAGCCCGGATATTCGCATGTTTTGACGCTTGTGGCGGATAATTTTCGGGGTTTTGAAACCGTGAGAAAATCGGCCCCTTTTTCTATTTTTACGCCCGCTGTTTCAAGATGCGCAATGAGGCTTAGAAGGTGAAGGGGCTCGCAGTTTTTAATTTTTACTTTTTTACCCGCAAGAGCTCCGAGAATAAGCAGGCTTCCGGCTTCAATTCTGTCCGGTATTGTCTCATATGGAGTTTTCGCGAACAGGCGTCCGGATGAACCAAGCCCTTCCACTACAATGGTATGGGTGCCCGCGCCCCTTATCTTGGCTCCGGATTCATTTAAAAATTTGGCGAGCGGCTCTATTTCGGGCTCTTGGGCGCAGTTTCTCAATGTCGTTTTGCCTTCGGCAAGCACTGATGCCATCATCAGGGTTTCAGTGGCCGTAACGCTCGGAGTTAAAAAAGCAAAATCCGCCCCTTTTAATTTTTTAGCCGAAAAAAAATAACTTCCGCCGGATTCGCCAATCCTTGCGCCCATGGCTTTTAATCCGTCAATAAAAAAGTTAATCGGCCTCCGGCCTATTACGCACCCTCCCGGATGAGGCATTGAGACTCTGCCGTATCGGGCCAGCATCGGCCCCAAAAGAACGACTGATGCCCGCAAGCTTTGGGTGATGGTTTTGTCCAAATCGGTAGCGGCATTTTCCGGAGCTTCTACGCCAAACTCCCTGTTTCCGGAGTTTGATATTCTGGCTCCGATTGCCGAAAGGAGTTCTTTCATCCTGAAAATATCCTCGATTAGAGGGGTGTTTCTTATTTGGACCGGGTTTTGGAAAAGCAAAGAGGCGGCAAAAACTTTAAGGGCGCTATTTTTGGCGCCGGAGACCGAAACCTCGCCTCTTAAAACCCTGCCGCCTTTTATTACGAATGTGGCCACGCTTAAATTATAAAGCACATAAAACTCTTTGACAAATATAAAAAACATGATAAACTAAATAAGACTTATTTGAAATAGAACCTACGCAGGGGAGTCAAATATGATGCTTCCGGGAATAGGATTTCTCGGCAGTAAAATAAAATTCCTTAGCGTTCATGGAGAAAGTTTTGATGCCGGATTTTATTTAAAACTGGTTATGCCCGACAAAACGCTGTTGTTAAAAACAAGCGGGCTGGATCAGGAAGAAATAGACAAAAGAAACCGCGAGAAAATAGGTTTTAAAATTTCGGATGTTTGTTTAATTGCCGCTATTCTTTTTGGAGTTTATGTCGGGACTGCTTTCAGCATTAAAACAGCCGTGTTTGGACCGCTGGCCCCTCTTGCCTTAACTTTATTTGCAATACCGGCGGTAATTGTTTTAGGTGTCAGCATACTGCGCGCCCTGAGCCTTACCTCCAATCTAAAAGAGTGGCATGCCTGCGAACACAAAAGTCTCGTGCTTTTAAAGTCGGGGCTTGAACCGACGGTTTCAAATTTAAACCGATGCCACGCGTCTCTCATATTTTGCGGATTCGCGGAAATCGCGGCGCAAGCCTCATTTTTGATGTCATCATGGACCCTCGTTATCACCGGTCTTGAGGTAGTCGCCTGGCCGCCCGCCGTAAAACTCATCTCGGCTTTTTATCTTCTTGATTTTTTTATTTGGATTATTTTTATGAATCTTGCGCTGCCCGAAATACAAAACAATCCACATCCCCAAAAAAATCCTTTTTTCTGGCTCTTTTACATAGCGCTGTTGCCGACCATTTTGCCGGTGATTGTTTTGGAAAAAATGTTTGTCCTCAAAAAACCTTCGCAAGAGAGACTTGAAGAAACCGCGCGAGTTTTAAAAGAATTTGTTGAAAATAATGAAATTTACGCTGAATAGCAAATCAGACCCCGGCTCAAATCCGGGGTTTTATCTTTTTTATTCTTTTTTAATGTTTTAAAATTGAGTAAAATGTTTTAGAATTGAACAATGAGTTTCGTTCATCTTCACACCCATTCCCATTATTCTCTTCTTGACGGCCTTTCCAAGGTCAAGGATATGGTCAAACTTGCCAAAGATTACGGCATGCCCGCCCTTGCTTTAACCGACCACGGAGTAATGTACGGCGCGATTGAGTTTTACACTGCCTGCAAAAAAGCAGGCGTAAAGCCCATAATCGGCTGTGAGGTTTATGTCGCCGAACGCTCCAGAACGCAAAAAGAAGCGCATATTGACAACAAGCGCTATCACCTCACCTTGCTTGCCGAAAATAACGAGGGTTACCACAACCTCATAAAACTCACGACAGCCGCGCATTTGGAAGGTTTTTACTACAAACCGCGGGTGGACAAGGAGCTTTTACGCAAATACTCCCGGGGCATAATCGCCCTTTCGGGATGTCCGGCAGGAGAACTGGGACGCGCGATTCAGGCAGACAGTATAAAAAAAGCGGAATCGGTGATATCGGAATATCGAGACATCTTCGGACCCGAAAATTATTATCTGGAAATTATGCACCATCCTGATATGGAGTGGTCCGGCAAATGGAAAAAGGCGGTGGTTGAACTTTCCGAAAAATTTAAAATTCCGCTTGTCGCTACCCAAGATTCCCATTATCTTTATCCCGAAGACAAACAAGCGCACAAAACTCTCGTTGCCATATCAACAAATACCGAGATCGGAGAAAGCGCTATGTTTTCGGGAGACGGCGAATATCATTTCCTTTCAAAAGCGGAGGCCGAAGAGCGCTTTAAAGACATTCCGGAAGCGGTTAGAAATACGGCGCGTATTGCCGAAAGATGCGAAGTTGAACTGAGTCTGGGAAAATTCGTGTTTCCCAATTTTGAACCGGAGCCGGGCAAAACCGCAGATATTATGCTTGATGAAATCACCAAAGAAGGACTTGCAAAACGCGGACTCAATAGCGACCAGACGGTTGAAAAGCGCAGAAGCTACGAACTTGAAGTAATAAAAAACAAAGGGTACGCGCCTTACTTTCTGGTGGTCGCGGATTTAATGCGTTTTGCCAGAGATTCAAAAATATACACCACGGTCCGCGGATCCACCGCCGGGTCGCTTGTCGCCTATCTTGCCGGAATCACCAATATCAACCCTTTGGATTTTAATCTTCCTTTTGAAAGATTCTTAAATCCCTTCCGTCCGTCAGCGCCCGACATAGACATGGATTTCGCGGATGACCGCAGACAGGAAGTCATTGAATATGCAAAAAACAAATATGGGGCCGATAAAGTGGCGCAAATCGGCACATTCGGCACAATGTTAGCTCGCGGCGCGGTCAGAGATGTCGCGCGCGCGCTTGGCAAACCATATGAAACGGGAGACCGCGTAGCTCAGCTTATCCCCATGGGCTCGCAGGGATTTCCGATGACCATTGACCATGCCATGGAAATCGAGCCGAAACTGAAAAGTCTTTATGAAAATGACGGCGACGCCCGTCAAATTCTTGATACATCCAAGCGCCTTGAAGGAACCGTCCGCCACGTTTCGGTGCACGCGGCCGGCGTGGTTATCGCGCCAAAACCGCTCATTGAATACGTCCCATTGCAATACGACCCGAAAGGAACGGAAAACATCATCACCCAATACGACATGTACACCATAGGAGAAGACGGTGTCGGACTTACCAAACTTGATTTTCTCGGCATAAGAAATCTCGCGATTTTGGAAGACGCGGTGCGCCTGGTTAAGAAACACAGGGATATTGAGGTTGATATTGAGCAAATTCCTTTTGACGATACGCGCACTTTTGAAATGCTGGCGAGGGGCGAGACCGAGGGCACTTTTCAGCTAAACGGAGACGGGATGACGAATTATTTGGTGGAACTTAAGCCCTCCACAATACACGACATAAACGCCATGATCGCGCTTTACCGGCCAGGACCAATAAAAAACATTCCCGAATACATCGCCCGCAAACACGGCCGAAGCTCCGTCAAATACTTCCATCCAAAAGTTGAGAAATTTCTGGTAAACTCTTACGGAATTCTGGTCTATCAGGACGACTTGCTGATGACCGCGCTTGAGCTTGCCGGCTACAACTGGGAATCGGTTGATAAGTTCAGAAAAGCGGTCGGCAAAAAAATTCCGGAAGAAATGGCGCGCCAGCACGAAATTTTCGTGGAAGGATGCCAAAAGCACAGCGGGACAAGCAAACAGGAGGCGGAAGAGATCTGGAATCTTTTTGAGCCATTTCAGGGATACGGATTCAACAAGGCCCATGCCGCTTGTTACGGCAGAGTGGCTTACCAAACATCTTATATGAAAGCGAAATATCCCGCAGAATACATGTGCGCCGTGCTCACCGCCGAATCGGGTGATGCCGAAAAGGTGGCAAAAATCATTTCCGAGTGTAAAAGGATGGACATTCCGGTACTGGCGCCGGACATCAACACTTCTTTTAAAGACTTCACGGTGATTAAAGGCGCGAGCGGAGATCAAATTCGCTTCGGTCTGTTTACCATTAAAAACGTGGGCGCAAATGTTGTCTCGGCAATAATTGAAGAAAGAAAAATCAACGGACCTTATTCCAGCTTAGCCGACTTACTGGAACGGGTGCCCTCAAAAGATCTGAACAAAAAATCTCTTGAGTCGCTGATAAAATCAGGCGCTTTGGATTCGGCGGGAGAAAGAAACCAAATGATCGCGAACTTGGAATCAATTCTCGCTTATCATCGGGATTTGACGCGTACGCGGGCGCAAAACCAGTCTTCTCTTTTCGGGCTGATGAATGACCGCGCCAAACTTCCCCAATTAAAACTTATCGCCGCCAATCCCGCGACACAGGAAGAAAAACTGCGCTGGGAGAAGGAACTTTTGGGATTGTATGTTTCGGGGCATCCGCTTGAAAAATTAAAAGAAAAACTGGAAAAAGAAAAAATGAAAATAGAGCAGGTTAAGGCTCTGGTTGACGGCGCGCCGGCGATGATTGGGGCAATGGTGGAAAGCGTTCGCAGAATAAATACCAAAAACGGCGACCCGATGGCTTTTTTGAAACTTCTGGACTTTTCTGGCGCGATGGAAGCGGTTGTTTTCCCCCGCGTTCTTGCCGAATACGGCCCGCTTATCGCTGAAGAAGCGGGACTAAAAATAAAAGGCCGTATCAGCCACCGAAACGGCAGAACATCTCTCATTGCGAATGAAATAAAAATTTTATAAAAACCCGACCTTAATTTAGGTCGGGTTTAAAAATATTAGATGCCCCTTTCACCAAACAAGCCAATTCTTCAAAACTTGTTCCCAGCTCTTCGGGAGAAAAAACATAGATTGTTCCAATGGAATTCTTCTCCGGACTTAGCGCCGACATAATTTCTCTATAGAGATATTCGGGATCAAAAGGATAAACTCTTTTTCCTTGGGACATTTGCCGCAAATCATCAATCTTCTTAATAGTTCTTCGAAATTCAGACCTTCTCTCTATTCCGGTGAGCTCTTCTTTAGAAGTTCCGATATCCGCCAGCGAAAAACCCCCTTTTTCAAGAACTTTCTCAATAATAAACAAACCGAAATCAGCTATGTCATAACCGGCAACATCTTCTTCGCGCGCCCTATCGAGTTCTTTTTTAGCAAAAATAAGCAGCGATCCCCCGTTATGAAGTTTTTTAAGCTCTTCTCGTGTAGTACCGATATCCTTATGCGTCCATCCGATTTGAAACGCCGCGTTAATGGAATCGATGTCTTGTTCCACATACTTAGGATCATTATTGCCTTCGCGCAAAGATTCGAGACGCTCCCTGGCTCTTTTCAGGACTCTTTTGCGGGAGTTATATTTTTCTTTGCCAAGATAAAGTTCCGTATCCCCAAAAGCTCGAAAAGTAAGCCATTTAAAATAGACAGTCTTTGCAACGCAATATATAAATGGCATTGCATAAACTATAAAAAATGCCGCCGCAAAAGCCATGAGAATATTGCCCCAATCAAGCATTAAAGAAACCCTCCGCAATGTTTGTTTTAACAAAGATTAAACCCACTCAATAATACATCTTAATTTTAATACTGTCAACAAGTTGGTCCTTTGTTTTAAAAGTCCGACTTTTAGGTTAGAATTTAATTTATGGATAAAAAGTATTCGGAATCAAATGTTGAAAGCATGCGTCATACCCTGGCGCATGTTCTGGCTGAAGCGGTTTTGAAGAAGTTTCCCAAAGCAAAACTCGGCATTGGACCGGTGATTGAGTCGGGTTTTTATTATGATTTCCAACTTCCCCGCCCTCTGTCGCCGGCCGATTTGACCGAAATTGAGTCGGAAATGCGCGCGATAATCAAGCGCGGTTTTAAAATTGTCGGTAAAAAAGTAACACCCGCTGAGGCCAAAAAACTTTTTGACAAACAGCCCTTCAAGCTGGAACTTATAAAAGACTTCGTAAAAGAAAAAAAACAATTGACGGTGTATTACACCGAGCCCGGCTCTTTTTATGATTTATGCAAAGGGGGGCATGTCAAGGATTCAGAAGAAATAAACCCGGACGCCTTCAAATTGAATAAAACTGCCGGGGCTTACTGGAAAGGCGACGAGAAAAACAAAATGCTGACTAGAATTTACGGCCTGGCGTTTGAAACCAAAAAAGAGCTGGACGCCCACCTGACTCTGCTCATCGAAGCCGAAAAACGCGACCACCGCAAGCTTGGCAAAGAACTTGACTTGTTTACCCAGTCCGATCTGGTCGGCGCGGGATTGCCTCTTTTCACTCCAAAAGGGGCGCTGATACGAGAAATTTTGGAGGATTACGTGGATAAACTCAATAAAAAACACGGGTATCAAAAAGTGTGGATTCCGCATATTACCAAGCCGGAACTCTATAAAGTTTCGGGGCATTGGGAAAAATTCAAAGACAGTCTTTTCCATGTCAAAGGAGGCGCGGATGAATTCGTGATTAAACCCATGAACTGCCCGCATCACACGCAAATTTACGCAAGCCGTCCGAGAAGCTACAAGGACTTGCCTATAAAATATTTTGAAACAACCACGGTTTATAGAAACGAGCAATCGGGAGAGTTGGGCGGTTTAACCCGCGTGCGCTCAATTACCCAAGACGACGGCCACGCGTTTTTGCGCGAAGATCAGATTGAAGCGGAAATAAACGCGCTGCTTGCAATGCAAAAAAATATTTTGGACGCGGTTGGATTTAACGACTACTGGATCCGCCTTTCTTTGCGCGATCCTAAAAACAAAAAAGCTTACTTGGGAGATGACGGGGTCTGGGAAAAATCGCAAAGGATATTTGAGCAGGTTTTGACGAAAAAAGGCGTAAAATTCAAGCCAGCTGAGGGAGAAGCGGCTTTTTACGGTCCAAAAATGGATTTGCTGATAAAGGATTCTTTGGGCCGCGAATGGCAGGTTTCAACAATTCAGCTTGACTTCAACATGCCACGTAGATTCGGACTTGAATACACGGACGAAAAAGGCGAAAAACAGACGCCGGTCATGATTCACCGCGCTTTTATGGGTTCAACCGAGAGATTCATGGGTATTTTGATTGAACACTTTGCCGGCGCTTTTCCTTTATGGCTGGCGCCGGTTCAAGTCGCGCTTTTATCCATCAATGACAAGGTAAAGGAATACTGCCTGCGCATCATCCGTGAACTTCATAAAGAAAATCTGCGGGTATGGCTGGATGACCGCAATGAAACTTTAGGCAAAAAAATCCGCGAAGCGGAAATGCAAAAAATCCCTTATATTTTGGTCATCGGCGAAAAAGAAGAAACGGCGGGAACGGTAAATATCAGAAAACGAGGAGAAAAGGAGCAAAAAACAATAAAGCTGGATGAATTTGTCAAAGAAATCGCAAAAGAGACGGAAAATTAAAAAATACCTCGTTCCGAGGTATTTTAAATAAATCTGTGCCGTAAGCGGGACAAAACAATCGTAAGAACCCCAAATATAAATGCCACAGCCACCATACTGTATACAAGCATCAGCGACCCCATAAAAAGGGAGGCCACCAAAGCAAAAATTGAGGCCAGAAATAAGGAAACTCCTCCGCCGACAGCAAAACTCTCTAAAATCAAAAAGGTGTTTGTACTATCCGCTGATAAGCCGTGTTCCTTCGCTTTTTCCTCATATGTTTTTCGGAAAACATGTAGAAAAAAGAAAGCGACCGCAAACACGGGAATCGCGGCCAAGACATATATATTTGATTTACCCAGAACGTCAAAGCCCGCAAACAAAGAAAATACGGCATCCAGTGTAAGAATAGCGAAAAGCAAAACAAAGACGGCGCCGCATATGTGAGTTGCCTTTTCAATCTTGGTCCACATCAACCTCTCTCCTTTAAAAAGAACCGGACTTGGAATAAAATTAACATTAAATGAATTCTGGGTCAAATAAAAAGATGGTGGTCATCGTTGGCCCAACGGCATCGGGAAAATCGGCGCTTGGGGTGCTACTTGCCAAAAAACTGAACGGCGAGATAATTTCGGCCGATTCCCGCCAAGTATACAAAGGCCTTAATTTGGCCTCGGGTAAAATAACCGTAAGTGAGATGGCAGGTATCCCCCACCATTGCCTGGATTTGGTGTCTCCGAAAACCGTATTCAGCGCCGAAAACTATGCCAAATGCGCAAAAAAAGCCATTAAGGATATTTATAAACGGGGAAAAACTCCGATAATAGCCGGCGGAACTGGTTTTTATATAGATATCGCCCTTGGCCGAATGGAAACAGCGGGTGTCGCTCCTGACTGGAAATTGCGAAAAATACTTGAGAAAAAAACCGCGGAAACTCTTTTTAAAATACTTAAAAGACTTGCTCCCGCGCGCGCAAAAACGGTTGAACACCAAAACAAACGCCGGCTTATCCGCGCGATAGAAATCGCAAAAACCAAACAAGTCAAATCAAAACCGGTTAGTACGATATATCGTACTAATCAGATTTTATGGGTTGGTGTAAAGATTAAACCGGAAGAATTGAGAAAAAAAATAAATAAACGCTTAGAAAAACGCTTAAAGGCGGGAATGATAAATGAAATAAAAAAACTGCGTGAACAAGGAGTGAGTTGGAAACGGCTTGATGATTTGGGTCTGGAACCGCGCTGGATTTCAAGATATTTGCGCGGTCAAATTTCAAAAGAAGAAATGGTTTCAAAATTACAAACCGCCATCTGGCGCTACTCCCGCCGCCAAATGACCTGGTTTCGCCGCAATAAAAACATCCGATGGATTAAAACGCTAAGGGAGGCCAAAAAATTACTTAAGAAGTTTTAAAAGCGTTTCACGAGCAGTTTCGGGGTTAGCGCTTCCTTTTGTTTCTTTCATTACTTGGCCGACTAAAAATTGCAGAGCGTTTTCTTTACCTGACTTGAAATCACTTATGGCCTGGGGATTGCCGGCAATAACTTTTTTGGCAACTTCTTCAAGAGCATTTTCGTTTGAAATTTGCGCAAGTCCCCTATCGCGAACAATATCCGACGGGTCGCCCCCCTCCTCAACCAAGACGCGCAAAATATCCTTTGCCGCGCGGGACGAAATGATGTTTTCCAGAATCATCTTAATAATTTCAGCGAAATTTTCTGGAGTCAGCAAAAGTTCACCCCACGGGAGATCTTTTTCTTTAACCAATCCCTGCAGGTCGGATGTAAGATAGTTAAAAGTAAGTTTCGTTGCTTCTTTTTTATCTTTTTCACCACTCCACTCCAAAAGCTCAGAAACCGCCTTTTCAAAATAGTCGGATATCGCTTTATCTAGAACGAGCGTATACGCTTCGCTTTTTTCAAGCATGTATTCTTTTTCAAAACGTTTTCGTTTGTGGCTCGGTAATTCGGGTAATGAAAGTTTCAAAATATCGGGATTCAATTCGGTGTCTTCATAAACTTTAAGCGGCGGTAAATCCGGCTCTGGAAAGTATCTATAATCGTGGGATTCCTCTTTTTTTCTTTGCAAAACCGTCTTTTGCTTCGCGTCGTCCCACCCGCGTGTTTCGTGTTCAACTTTTTTACCGTCTTTTAACATCTTTTCCTGGCGCCCAAGCTCGTGGTCAATGGCACGGCGCAAAGCGTTAAAAGAGTTTATGTTTTTCAGCTCGACTTTCGTGCCCATATTCAACGAAACGTTGGCTTCAAGGCGCATCTGTCCTTTTTCCATGTCGGCATCCGACACTCCCAATGTTTTGAAAATAAGCCGTAATTCTTCGGCAAATTCGCTTGCCTCTTTGGCGGAATTAATATCAGGTTCGGTCACCAGCTCCATTAAAGGAACGCCGGCGCGGTTAAAATCGACCAGAGCCGAATCTTTTTCATGAATCAAACGTCCGGTATCCTCTTCCAAATGCGCTCTTCTTATTCTTACCTTTTTGCCCGATGACGGCAAAATCAATTCCCCGCTCTCAACCAAAGGGCGGGCATATTGAGAAATTTGATAGCCCTTCGGCAAGTCGGGATAAAAATAATTTTTTCGTTCAAATTGAGAATATTCGGCGATTTTTCCGCCAATAGACAAGCCGACCAGAACAACCTTTTTTACGGCCTCTTTGTTAATTACCGGAAGCGTGCCCGGATGACCCATACAAACAGGACAAACATTAGTATTGGGATGAGTTTCGGCCGGGTCGTTTAAAGACTCGCAGAACATCTTGGTTTTGGTGTTCAATTCGGCATGTATTTCAAGCCCGATGGTTGGTTGATATTCCATAAAATCTATTATAAAATACCAAAATGCTTTCGTATACAGACTTATTAAAAGGCGTCTTTTTTGTTATGGACGGCGAACCGTATGAAGTGCTGGAGTCGCAATTTTTGCGCATGCAGCAAAGAAAGCCAGTCATCCAGGGAAAAATAAGAAATCTTATAACCGGCAAGATAACTCCGCGCAGTTTTCACCAAAACGAATCTTTTCGTGAAGCCGAGATAGAAAAAGAACAAATGAAATTTTTATTTTCACACCGCGGGATTTATACGTTTAGCGACCCGTCAAATTCATCTAAAAGAACGGCCTTAAATGAAGAGCAGGCGGGCGAAACCGCCAAGTTTCTGAAGCCGAATCTTGAGGTAACTTTCAAAAAATTCGGCGACAAATTAATCGGCATGGATATGCCGATAAAAATTGACTATATCGTAAAAAACGCCCCTCCGGCCGACAAGGGGAACACCGCCCAAGGCGGTTCAAAAGAAGTAGAACTTGAAAACGGGCTTAAAATTCAGGCTCCTCTTTTCATCGGCGAGGGTGACGCGATTAGGATAAACACCCAGACCGGACAATACACGGAACGGGTTGAAAAAAAATAGAAAATTCCAAAATCTTCAAAAACACGGCAAGCTGTGATATAGTACAAATGAAGAGGCTGTTTGAAAAAAGAGGGCTGTTTCCATGCCGAACGGACCGCCAAATGGCCCGCCTGAAAACAAACGAGGATTATTTAACATCCGCCTTCTTTTGGTTTTTCTGTTCGCTTATGTGGCGCTTTCCCTATTTAGAGCCGGGATGTCCGGAGTTTCGGAAGATGTTTTTTGGCAAGCCGTTACGGACGGCAAAATCGTAAGCGTCCAGATAAAAGAAAAAAGCGGCGAAATCTACGGCTATGAAAAAAACGGAAAGGAGCATAACACCAAGGTTTTGACCGCCGAACTGTCGGGCGCCGCTAAGACTTTGCGCCAGAAAAACATCCGCGTCCAAATCATTGGGGATGGTTTTTTGGACCATCTCCTTGCTTGGCTGCCGATGATGCTGATTTTCTTTTTTTCTCTCTTCATGATGAGACGGGCGCTTTCGGGAATAACCGGCAACAGCTCCGGCAATCCATTTAATTTTATCAAATCCAAGGTTGGACCTGCCGGCGAAAAGGCGTTAAAAACTCGTTTTAAAGACGTGGCCGGAGTGGACGAAGCAAAAGCCGAACTTGAAGAAATTATAGAATTTTTGAGAAATCCGGACAAATTCACGCGCCTTGGCGCGAAAATTCCCAAGGGCATCCTTCTGGTCGGACCTCCCGGATGCGGAAAAACCCTGATAGCCCGCGCCGTTGCCGGCGAAGCGGATGTCCCATTTTTCACCACAAGCGGATCGGGTTTCGTCGAAATGTTCGTGGGAGTTGGAGCCGGACGGGTGCGCGACCTTTTTGAACAAGGAAGACAAAACAGGCCATGCGTGATTTTTATTGATGAAATTGACGCCGTGGGCCGGCATCGCGGAGCTGGATTGGGAGGAGGCAACGACGAAAGAGAGCAGACACTCAATCAGATTTTGGTGGAAATGGACGGTTTTGAAGAAAACTCCGGCATAATAGTGATGGCCGCTACCAACCGTTCAGACACCCTTGACCCCGCCTTAATACGGCCGGGAAGGTTTGACCGGCAAGTGGTGGTTCCTTTGCCGGACAGAAAAGGGCGCGAAGAAATTCTAAAAGTCCATACCAAATTAATTCCTTTGGCCGAAAATGTTGATATCGCGGTCATTGCCAGAGGAACACCCCATTTTTCCGGCGCCGATATTGCCAATCTCGTAAATGAAGCAGCACTATTTGCCGCAAAAACGGGTAAAAACGCTGTTGAACACGAGGACTTTGAAAAAGCCAGAGATAAGATTATCGCCGGAACCGAACGGCGTATTGAAATGACAAAAGTTGAGCTTACGCAAGTAGCATATCATGAAGGCGGACACGCTCTCGTCGCGTGGGCTACTCCGAAAAGCGATCCGGTACATCGTGTCTCGATAATTTCCCGCGGACTTGCTTTAGGATATACCATGCAGCTTCCGCAAAAAGACGAATATTTGCGGGACAAAGAAAAGTTAACGGCTATAATTACGGTCCTTCTCGGAGGAAGAGCGGCGGAAGAAGTGATGCTGAATATTCAGACTTCCGGCGCTAAAAACGATTTGGAGCGCGCGAACGCTATCGCCCGCGAGATGGTTTGCGGTCTTGGAATGTCCGAAACTTTGGGCCTTTTAACAACCAAGGAAAGCAACGGCCACGTTTTTATAGGCAAAGAAATTCTTTCGCGCGAGAAAAATTCGGAAGCCACGGCCGCCAAAGCCGATGAAGAAATCAAAAAAATTTTGGAAAACTGCATGCGGCAGGCTAAATGTATTTTAGAAAAAAATCGCGAGAAAATGGAAAGATTGGTTGAAGCCCTTCTTGAAAAAGAAACAATTGAATCCGGCGAGATTCAAAAAATACTCAGCGATAGTTAGAACCCCTGGCTTTTACGGCGAGGGGTTTTTGTTTGGCATTTGGGACAAACCGAGCTCGAGCGCCCGGCAACTTTGATTTTAACGGCCGTAAATCCGCATCGCGGACAGCGGGCTTGGCCGTATATTTTAAAACGATTTTGATAACCGCCCGTTTCATTGTCCGGATGCCCCCAGTCGCGCATGCTCGTCCCGCCGGCTTTTAAAATTTCATTTATTATCTTTTTTAAATTCCCGTAAAGCCTGATGATATCGCGGGCGCGGAGATTCTGGACTTTTTCTTTCGGATGGATTTTTGAAAACCACAGCGCTTCGTCGGCAATTATGTTGCCTATGCCGGAAAAAACGTCCTGGCGCAGCAAAACCGCTTTTATCGCGCCTGTCCGATATAATAATCTTTTTTTGAATTCTAAATAAGAGACGCCGAGCATGTCCGGACCTAAAGAGGAAAGATACTTGTTTTCAAAAAGTTTTTCGGGCGAGTCGTACCAAACGATTCCAAAACGGCGCGGGTCTTTAAAACGAAGCTCCCGGCCGTCTTTAAAACCGGCTATAAATCTGACCGATTTATCAACAGGTTCTTTTTTTACAACAACAAGAAGCCGGCCGGACATTTTTAAGTGAAAAGCCATGATTCTCGGCTGATGGCCGCCTAAATCAATGAAGATGACCTTGCCTTTACGCCAAATACGTTCTATTTTCCTGCCGATTACGTCTTTTTTAACGATTTGAGCGCTTATGTGCGAACGAAACTGCTTCGGCGATAAAAATTTAAAATAAGCGAGCTTTCGGCCGATCAATCCGCTTTTTTCCAGTTTTCGCGCGGTTATTTCAACCTCAGGAAGTTCGGGCATCTTTGAATACTTCTTTTACAGCCGTGGTGTGGGTCAAATTTGCCGCCAAATAAAGAAAAGAAATAAGGCCGGCTAAAATAAAACTCGTGTAAAAAAAGACATTGTGCTCAAGATGGATTGACAAAAACATAAGCACGGCGAAAAATGGGACGCGCGCAATATTATAAAGCAGCTCACGGCTCAAAATAAAAGAGCTGGCCGACGGCAGAGTGCGCGCCAATTTGTAATACTGGCTGGACCACGCAACCATTAAGGAACTGCCCGCGGTATGGTTGGTAATTTGGTTTAAAGCCACCGTAAGAGGAGTTCTTGAAAAAATTTTTAAAAACCACACTGCGACTATTATCAATCCCGACCAAGTGATAACCCTCCTTCTGCGTCCGGCATCAGCTACAAATCCTATAATAAAAGTTATAACAGCGCCTCCCAAAAGACCGGCCGAGATTATCCCTCCCAATTTTTCTATGCTTCCGAGAACGACAAACATAAAGATCGGCCAGACAACCGCCCCGACCATTACCTCCATGGCATGTCCCGCTCCGGAAACGGTAAAGGGCGCGAGTTCCTTGTGTTTAAGATAAAACCAAACCGATCTTATCGAGACATCCGGCGAAACAGGGTGTCTTTTGAAAAAAAACAGGGGTAAAACCGAAAGAAGAAGCAGTCCGGTGCTCAAAGTGAAAACCTTTGAAAATCCGGCCGTGGCGATGATAAAACCGCCCAAAAAAGGCGCGCCAAGCCTCACAAGAGACGTTATCATGTACCTGGCGCCTATTTCCCGGCCCAAAGCGTCTCCGTCAGCCGCCCCGCTGAAGTCAATGTGATAGCCGGTATTAAAAAACAGCGACGAAAACGCGCTAAAAATAGGTAAAACATAAAACAAAAAAGGGATTTGCGGCAAAAATTTCAATCCGAAAAAATAGATGGAAATGAAAGGTATGCTCGCAAGCATCAAAAGCTTGTCGTCAAACCTCCTGATAACAGGCATAAAAACCAGAGCACCCAAAACAAAAAATAATGAAAGTAATAAATAAAAAAACAATATCCTCCACAGGGGCTCGCCCAGCTCCCAAAGATAAATCGGAATAAAAATACCCGCAAGGCCGGTAGCGAATTCAATGATGCTCAAAGTAAAATGCAAGGCGTCAACTTCTTTGTTGCGAAAAAATTCAAAATGCTCAAAACCGGTATGAAATATTTTCATATGTTAAATAAATACTAACATTTTTAGCGTTTTATACCACATGACACCTTTTGATTTTTCAATAACCAACCGCAGGCCTGCCTGCCGGTAGGCAAGGATTTTCGTTATTTCCCGCCCAAAGACGGATCCGCCGGAGGCGGATAAGCCATTTTTCAAATTATGCATATATCGAATCGGTCGAAATACTGAAAATACCACGGGGATAAAAACTTGACAAATATCATACTTCTGTGCTATACTTTAAATAGTTTTTCGGATTAAATCAACCAATCACGAAGGGGGTGCTTTATGAAGAGGGTCTTAAGTGAAACGTGCGAGGGATGCGGGGGGAAAGGCAGGCAGTTTCTTTTTTTTCGCTGTCTTTACTGCAATGGTAGTGGCAAGATTCACATACCAGATTTTCTCTCCTCAGCCTGTTTCGACCCCGTTGTGCTGAACGCGAAGAGTGAAATGCGTTCCTGCGGCTTTACTGTGCCAGTTACTTTAATTACATACAAGCTTCTCTAAACCCAAATCTGGGTATAACCGGAAGGCTCTAGTGTGTGTTCACTAGAGCCTTTTTTTATTTCAGCTCCCATGACACTTCTGCTTTTTTTTTAATTATCCGCATGGATTTTCTTTATTTTAAGCCCTTTTCTCGATTTTACATCCACTAAATTTGCCGATTTATAGAAAATGTCATGCGAGCTTTTTATTCCGATACCACATACGCCAACACATCAAAACTCGGATCGTAAAATTCTATCATCTCATACTCTGGTCTTTTGATAAGGCGGAGATTTTCGAAGTGGCTGGATAGGTAATCCTGCTTGAACGATTCGTAATCTGTCTCGAAATCATTACATCCGACTTGTGGCCGTTCGGGATCGGGCTTTCTGATTCGCAGGCGTGTTATCTGATTTTTCCCCGTAATAATGGGCTCATTTAACTCGACCCGCGGACCGTTGTTGTAGTTATACGGCTTTCCCATTTCTTCCAATATCTTGGTTAACCTCTCGAACTCAGCTTCCGAGTGGGCAAATATCGTTAATGATTTAATTGGTAATTCTTTGCCGATTACTTTCCTAGCCAACTCAGAAGTCCTGACGGCTACATACCGCACCACCTCAATCAACTCTTCTTTGTTCTGGATCGATTTTTCCATGATTTTATTTCCCATGGCACTTCTTATATTTCTTTCCACTTCCGCATGAGCAGGGGTCG
>CAYPMM010000015.1:0-21800 GCA_964412115.1 uncultured Candidatus Saccharibacteria bacterium
GGTAGCCTCCAACGCCAGGAATGGGCTCGTGGATCACATAGTACCATTCCCCTTTCGGCTGGTCCTTGTCGTGCCGTCGCAGATGCGGGCCGACTTCGGCCGGACACAGATCACCGATCTCTTTGATGCGGCTTACGAGCTCGGTTGTGGTGTGCGTATTTTCGTCGCCGAAAAGATCGCGCACCCTTATCCACCCAAGCTCCACATCTTTCGGCCTCTTCAGGAACTTGATTCGCTCCATGATGCTCTTCGCCCAATCGGAGACGTAGAAGCCCGCCTCTTCAAGGAGCTTTAGGAGCTCGTCTTTTGAGAATCTTCCGATTCGGAGGGTCTCCTGGCGGATGAGCTTGAGCGCCCACGGATTCTCCTGGCGGAGAAACCTTTTGAGGGCCGTGAGCCACATCCCCCCGTTCTTTCCCCTCAACTTCTCCAGAAGATCGCAGAGCGTCCCAAGCGTTCCGGTCGGGGCGGTCGCGACCGTCTGTAAAACCTTGCCGAGCATGTTCTCTGACATGGTCAGCTCCTTTCTCCGCCTATGGCGGAATTTTGGCCCTATCCGGGTCCAGCCCAATGCAAGAGCCGTTCGGGCCATGTTTAAGAACTACGCTTGCATTATACACCCACCCTGTTCGTTTGTCAAGTCCAGAAATTTGAAGGTGGCGCATAGGCCAAACGGCCAAACGGGAAACGCCCCACACGGGTGGGGCGTTTGTTTTGTCGGCAACTAAAAGGGTAAATCAATCGCATAGGCGCCGGCGCCCGTGAGCATAAGAGACAGCGCGATAACCAAAAGAAGCAAGTCAAACTCGTAGCCGTTCACAAAGCCCGCGCGAAATTTAACTTTCCAAATCGCAACCAGCATATCAATTGCGAGAAGCATCGCCACAAGCTGTGTCGCAAAGCCGAGAATAAGCGCGAGTCCGCCGAAAAACTCAACCGCGCCCACGACAAAAACCCAAAACTTGGCCGGTTTTACTCCGATTGAGTCAAAAAATCCGACAGTCTGCGAAAATCCGCCAAAAAGCTTGGGGTATCCGTGCGCGACAAAAACCAAACCCAAAACAACGCGCAAAATAAACGGCGCGAAAAAAGAATAATCCAGCAATCCGGGAAAAATATTAAGCATATCTTTTTTAATCTCTAACTTATAATACTTAACTTTTAACTAATGACCTTTAAAATTTCTTGAACCAATCTATTATATCACCCATCAAATCCGGGTGGGTTTGAAACAAATCCGTGCCGTGTCCGCCCGCCTCAAAAACTTTTATTTCCTTAAGCCCCGCGGAGCCGTCATAAAGATTTTGCGCCATTTCGTCCGCTCCTTTAATTCTATCATCTTTGGCGGCAACGAAAAACACTCCTTGTTCCGGCCTTACGCGCCCAACCAAAGGCAAGGTTTCAACTCCCCGATAGTTAAGGCCCGCGGAAAGTAAAACCGCCGCCGAAATTTTTTCAGATTCAGCCAAGTACCACAGCGCCAAATTAGCCCCGATTGACGCCCCGGCCAAAAAAATTTTTGAGTGTCCCTCCGATATCTGAAAATCAACAGCCGCGCGGACGTCCATAATGCTTTTTTGAGTGTCCGAATCAGCGAAATCGCGGTATCCGTCTGGACCCCCGTCGGATTCGCCGTGTCCCCTGAGGTCAATCGCAAGCGCCCCGAATCCCGACTCGCTCAGTTTCTCGGCAAAGCCCTTCCAGCTCTTGCGGTCAGCCGGCCTCATGTGTAAAAGCAAAACCGCAGGACCGCCTTCCGGCCCCGGGTAGTGATCCCCCGCTATATTCAGACCGTCGGCGGTTTTTAAATTGACGCTAACTGCCATATTTTTATTTTAGCAGATGAACTATATACTTAAAAAATGAGCGATGTGGCCTGGGTAATAATAATAATATTGATAGCGGCTTTTTTGTGGATCAGCGGAATCACCCTTTTCGAACCGCAAAGTCCGGAAACCGCGCCTTCGGCGCCAAACGCAACCGGCGGCGAAGTTTCAAATGGCGCTCAAATCAGCGAGGCCAAACCCGCCTTCAGGGTCTATTCCTCAAACATCCGGACCGAAAAACCGGAGGAAGAATACATTGAAATCCAAGCCGACTATTCAAACGGCAAAGAGGTAAATATAACCGGCTGGAAACTTCAAAACAGGGACGGAAAAATTTTTACCATACCCGCAGGCGCGAAACTGCCTTATACCGGACGGGTAAACACCCAAGAAAATATCAAATTGGGGCCGGGCGAAAAAGCGATTGTGCTCACCGGAAAAAGCCCAATTGGAACAAGTTTTCGCCCGAATATTTGCACGGGCTATTTCAACCGGCTTTATGCGTTTAAACCCGGCCTGCAAGAAAATTGTCCGGCACCCGACAAAGAACCCGGGGTTGATGGCCAAAACAACGACTGTTTTTCCTACCTGAAAACCCTGCCGAGATGCCAAGCGCCGATATTGTCCGGCGCTCCGTCAAACGTCAACTTCGCCTGCCGTGAATTTATTGACCAAAAACTAAACTACGCCGGCTGTGTTGAAACCCGTAAAAATGACCCCGGATTTTTCGCAAACGAGTGGCGCGTATATTTGGAGCAAGACAAAGAAATCTGGTCGGACATCCGCGAAACCATAAAACTTCTTGACCAAAATTCCAATTTAATTGCGGAAACGTCAATATAACTATCTAAGTTCAAAAGAGATATTTACGGTTGAAGTAATCTCGTTTTCTCCGGTCGGTATTGAAGGCGCCGATGATTTTTCAAAATCTCCGCCCACACCAAGCCCCGAAGCAAAACCGTATACAGGAACCGGACCGCCAAACTCGCTGAAAGATACAATGTCCCCCAGCCCCACTCCCAGGGTTTTAGCGAGAACAAAAGCTTCGGCTTTGGCGTCAGCAACCGCTTTTGCCCTGGCTTCCCGTTTCAGCGCCTCATCATTATCAACCCTAAAACGAAGGTCGCTTATTTCAATCGCGCCGAATTCGGTTACGCCATCTATGATGGCGCTCGCTTTTTTAAGATCGCGTATTTTAACTTCCAGAGTCTGGCGGACTTCATAACCCAAAAATTCTCTGCGGTTTTTTGGATAATCGTAGAGGGTGTTTATGTTATAAGAGAGCGTTTTTACGTCTTTTTCTTCAATTCCCGAGCTTGCCAGAAAATCGGTGACTTTATTTATTCTTACGGAAGCCTCATCCTGGGCCGAAGACATGTCCGGAGATCCAGCCACGACCGACAAGCTGACCACTCCGATGTCAGGCCTAGCGAGAACTTTTCCTTCTCCTGAAACAGAAATTGTCGGTGCGGAAATAGAAGGTCTGGTAAAAATTTTAACCTCGTTTAAAAACTTGGCGCCGACCCATAACGCAAGCACGGCCAATAAAACTATTAAAAAATAATATGCCGCCTCCGAGCGCGTCCATAATTCGCTTGACCAGAAAGAACTTTTGCCATTGGACACTTTAGTCATCTGCGTTAAAATTAATTTAGTTAATAATTATAAATAAATAATACAATGCTTTCAAAAATTTATCCACACCGCACCGCCGAAAGCGTTACCGAGGGACATCCCGACAAAGTCTGCGACCAGATGGCCGACGCGCTTTTGGACGAATTCCTTTCCAAGGACCCGAAAAGCAGAACAGCCATAGAAATCCTTGGTTCTCACGGCGATTTATTTATCGGCGGAGAGGTGACAAGCAAAGCCGAGGGGGTAGACGCGGCCGAAACGGCAAAGAAGATTTATCGCCAGATCGGTTACAACGAACCGATTAATACTGCGGTTAAAATCGCGCGGCAATCTCCCGATATAGCGCAAGGCGTTGATACCGGAGGCGCGGGAGACCAGGGTATAATGTACGGCTATGCCTGCAATGAAACAAAAGAACTGATGCCTCTGGCGGTTGTTATGGCGCACGCATTGACACGCGGACTGGCGGAGTTGCGCCAAAATGACGCAGAAGCCGAAAAGATTCTGGGCCCGGACGGAAAAGCTCAAGTAAGTTTTGAAAAAGATAAATTAACGACTCTGCTTGTCTCAACCCAGCACACGGAAAGTGTGGGTCGTGACGAGTTAAAAGAATTTCTCGTCCGCAAACTTATCAATCCCCTTCTGATGAAACACGATTTGAACGAACCCGAAAATATTCTTGTAAACCCAACCGGCCGGTTTGTAATCGGCGGATTTGCCGGAGATTCGGGGCTTACCGGACGCAAAATTATGGTGGACACTTATTGCGGACTTGCTCCCCACGGAGGAGGCGCGTTTTCGGGAAAAGACCCGACAAAAGTTGACCGCTCGGCGGCGTATATGGCCAGACACGCGGCAAAATCAGTGGTTGCTTCGGGCCTTGCCAAAGAGTGTTTGGTCAGCGTTGCCTACGCCATAGGCAAAGCGGAACCGTTAATGCTTTTCGCCAATACCTTTGACGACAACAGCGAAAAAGCGACAAAGTTGCTCAACGAAAAATTTGATTTCAGGCCAAAAGCGATTATTGAGTATTTGGATTTATTGCGCCCGATTTATTTCAAAACCGCCAGCTACGGCCACTTCGGCCGTCCCGAATTTTCCTGGGAAAAAACAAAAGAGCTCTAGCGAGCTCTTTTTCGTTTTTATTCTATATTAAAAATACCGGTAAAACGCACTGGCCGCGGCTGGCAAGACAGGAACTTCAGAAAGTTAGCGACCGTTTCCAGGGCTATTTCGGTTAAAATTTTGCCTCCGGACGTAGACATAGGTATTTTTATTATGGAAATGGGGCTGAACAAAGAATATCCGGAGTCGTTTTCAAAATTACGGTCATGAGTAAGGATGAAGGCCTGCGCTCCGGGATGGTTTCGTCTGGCCTCTTTTTCAAAATGTCTTAAAACAATGTCGTCTTTTTCCCGGCTCAAGTTGTGTTTTAAGAAAACGACCTTCACGCCCTCTGCCGCCTTTTCAAGAATTTCCCTGGCCTTGTGCGAAACGTTTATATCAAAAAAAACGACTATCCGCGGACCGGAACTTTCGCCTGCGGCCATTTCTTCTCCGGACAAATATAATCTTATTTCAAGATAACACAATCAAAAAGCCCCGCAAGGCGGGGCTTTGGCGGCATTGAAGCCGGTTTAATCAAACCTGTTTTCGTCAAAATGCCTTTTTATTTCGGACTTAAGCATTTCAATATGCTTGTTGTCGTCCATTTCCATCTGTTTCCAGATGGTGCTGCAATGCTCACAGCCCTTTGAGGTGTCCATATACTGCTTATATCTCCATACCCCGTCATTTTTTTCGGACAAAGAGTGTATTAAATCGTGATTGTGATCTTTTAACATCTTATTTCTAGTTTTTTTAACTTTTAACTATTTTCTCGACCTTTTCGTTATTTTCATTATAACTGTATAACGCCTCGCGGGCGATTTCGCGGTCGTCCCATGGGGTTTTTTGGCCATTCGGGCCCATGAGCCACGGCTCGGCGCCTTTGCCTGTGATGATTACAATGTCTCCCGCACTTGCGTCCATGACCGCTTTTCTAATCGCCTCTTTTCTGTCAAGAATTTCCAACACTCTGGGATTCGATCCCGGGGAATCCTGGGATCGAATCCCAGTAATGCCGCCAAGAACATCTTTAATAATTGCTTCTGGCTCTTCGTCATAAGGGTCTTCATTGGTTAGAATAATCTCGCCGCAAAATTCGGTGGCAATTTTACCCATCTCCGGCCTTTTCCACTTGTCGCGTCCTCCGCCGGCTGAACCAAGAACGCAAATTAAACGCCCACCAGCCTCCTCAACACTCGGTGTTAAATCCCCAAAAACACCGAGTGTTTTCCCGGCTGGCGGGCGCAATGTTTCATAAACCTTGCGCAGAGCGTCGGGCGTGTGGGCGTAGTCAACCACGACCGCGAACGGTTCTTTTTGGACAAACTCCATTCTGCCCGGAACTCCTTCAATTTTTTCCGAAGCGCGCAGAATTATTTCCGGCGAAACTCCGAGCGCTTCGGCTATTTTGGCGGCAGCGGCAAGGTTATAAAAGTTGAATTCTCCTGTCAGTTTTTCGTTTTTGGGCGCGTCTATTTTTGAATAAATTATTTTTTTGTCCGCTTCGTATTTCAAAAACTCTTGGGCCGACGGGTCGTCGCCGTTTATAATTATAGTTTTTGGCATATTAGATTTACGATAAGTTTTTGAAAGCATTGCAAAAACTTTTTCTTTCGCTTTGCGGTAGTTTTCAAACGAGCCATGCGACTCAATGTGTTCGGGCGTAATGTTGGTCAAAACCAAAATATCCCAGTCAATATTTTTGTGACGGAATTGTTTTATGCCTTCGGATGTAATTTCCAAAATGGCGTGTGTGCAACCGGCCTTCAAAGCTCGGCGCAAAAATTTTTGCAGGAAAAATCTTCCGGGCATTGTCATTTTTAAGTCATTTTTCCGGACTTCATCGCCCACTCTGAAATAGACCGACGAAATTGACGCTGTTTTTACTCCACCCGAACGCAAAATCTGCGCAACAAATTCAACAACGCTCGTTTTTCCATTCGTGCCTGTAACGCCGACGACAACCATCTTTCTTGACGGCCGGCCATAAAAAATAACGTACATAACCGAAAACAGCCAATGATAAATCGGCCTCAAAAAATCCAAAACCGGCCCCGGAACAACTTTTTTTATAAAACTTAAAATCATTGACTTTGCTTTTTAAGTTTAATATAATTGGGGCGGGTTTTAAAGTTCAAACAGGAGGAGGGCAGAAATGTATTCGTTTGCTGTTATTGCTATACATCACTCGCGCCACAATATTTATCCAGCTCTAACTGAAATAATTTTTTGTAAAACCAGCCCCGAGGCTCTTGCGGCAAAAGACATGGTAAAGAAACACTCATTAGATTCTCTGGACCAGGGTCAAATATGCGTTATTAGAACTATTAACGGTGAGGACATGAGCACAGAATACCAGGTCGGAGATGACAAGTATGTCGGCGTCTTTGACTTCGATCAGTACAGAAAAAAATGGCTTGAATTGGAAGTAAGCGCGCGTGGGAAAGAATATTTGCCACTCCGAGCAAGATAAACTCAAAAAATGTCGCCGAAATTTTCGGCGGTTTTTGTTTGATTGGGACAAAAAACAAGCACCATTTTCCATAATTACTGTCTCCTGCAATCGATTGTAGGAGTATACAATTACACAGCAGGAAATTAAAGCGAAAGCTATGGCGCAATTAAACACTAGTTACAAGCGTTTAATCACATTCCCCTGTTTGGCGCAGGTCGACTATTCCTTCTGGCTATTATTTCGGGGTCATTTAAAAACCACGCCCAGCGCCCTCGGCCTCTCGGCGGCAAACCAAAACGCAAAAACTCTTCCAGATTATCCCAAAAACTTGTTTTTCTTCCGACTTTCTTAAAATGTTCCTCAAGAGAACGAAGCCGGCCTTTTTTCATTTTCTTCCACACATTTACAACTGTGGATTCGCTTACTTTCAGGGACCCGCTTATCTGCGAAAAACTGTACCCCCATCCGAGCATGATGATCACGGCCAGGCGTTTTGCCAGCATAATTCTTTCCGGCTCCGATATCAGCGTCTCAAGCAGAATTTTTGTGTTTTGGGTTGTTTCCAAACCGCAAATAAATTCGGCAAGTTGTTTTCCGATCTTAATAAATGTTTCTTTTTTAACTCTTCTTTTGGAAAGATGAACCATGTAGTTATGCCGGTTATTATAACACAGCAACGCATCTGCCCCTACGATTAATTGTAGGGATATCTAACTTATCTAACCATAGAGACATCGGGTGTCATAGAAATGTTATTGATGTAACCAAACCATTTTTAGCAAAACCCAATGAACTTGACTTTGCTTTTTAAGTTTAATATAATTGGGCTGGATTTTGAGGCCGCTAGATTGTCCCGCCGGCACAACACAGGGGAGAACGCAATGCCCGACCATGATCAACTTAAGAAAGAAGCGAAGCTATTTGCTAAAAAACAAAAAAGGGAGTTTAAAAAATGGTGGGTTAAAGAAAGGATTGATAGCGAAGGGTATAAAATAATAGCCTATGATCCCTCTTGGGGGTGGGTCAGCGCTGTATACGACGAGCTTATCTCGTATTGTAAAAAACACAAACTAAATTTGTGGGTAAAGACAGAAACCTTCAATCCTGGATATCGTGGAAACATCTATTATATTCCATACAATGTCTACACTTTATGGGTTCGGCGAAATCATGAATGAATAAAACCAAAGGCGTCCCTCTTTTTGAGGGACATTTTTATTTCCCCCTCCCTAAAATATTCAGGGCGGATTTGATGCGAGCTTGCGCTCCTTTTACTTCCTGCGGGACTTTGTTTAAGGCCTCGCGCGCTTCGCGCAAGGAATATCCAAGCGAGCGCAAAGCATCCAGCGCGTCCTCTTCGTGGCGAAATTCTTCGGAACCCTCCAAACCCTTGCCCATTTTTTCGCGAAGCTCAATTATTATCCGCTCGGCCGTTTTTCGCCCGATTCCCGAGACCTTAGTGAGATAAGATGTTTCGCCCGCGGCTATCGCCCGCTTTAAAGTATCAACCGGCGCAATTCCCAAAACACCAAGGGCAGTTCTGGGACCGACGCCAGAAACGGCATTTAGGGTTTCAAAAAGTTCGAGTTCGGCCAAACTTAAAAATCCATAGAGCTCCATCGCGTCTTCGCGCACATAAAGCGATGTAAAAACCTTGACCCTGCTTTGGTTTTGAGCTATTTTTCGGAGCGTCTCGGGGCCGGCAAAAACTTTATAGCCGACTCCGCCTACTTCAATAATTAAAAATCTTCCGCCGCCAAAAACCACATTTCCCTCGAGACTGATAATCATTCTTTAATGATATGACGGCCATGAACAAAAAAACAGCCGATTGGTCGGCTGTAATTCATAAGTTTTATTTAATTCATTTTGGCAGTATCTTTTCCAAAATCCGGTCTATTTCCTTGCCTGTTTTGGGCATTGTCGGGTCATTCAAATCCGTTTCGTGGCCAATATAAATTATTTCCTTTTGGGAATTAACAATCATGATTTGGGGATAACGGGTAATCGGATAGCGCCCAACGGCTTCGCCATATTTATCGGTTGTAATCGCGTATGGGGGGCTGTCCATAAAAACTCCCCACCCCGCCACTCCCAATTCCTCCGGTTGGGCGTTTACCGTGACCAAAAAACCCCTGAGTCCTCTGGAGGAGTACTTCTGGACTTTTTCGCCAAGCGCCCTGCCCAGCGGACCGCAAACCGGACAACCCATTTTCCAGTCCCAAAACCAAAGAAGGGCAGGTTTGTCTCCAACATGGCCGTAAAAATTCACCTCCCTCTCCAGTACCGTGTCGTCGGCCCTAAAATCGGGCGCGATTGCGGCTTTTTTCTTGCCGGGCCTTAAATTCATCTTTTTCAGCTCCTGTTCAAATTTTAATTTATCCAGCTGTCCGTATATTTTTTGATGAACCAGACCGTCGCGGTTAATAATAAAAGTCACCGGAAGGCCCGGCAGACGCCACTCCTGTATAATCTTGGGTTGTCCAAACAAAATGGGATAATTTATCTTAAATGTCTCGACAAAAGATCTGACCATGCCGCTATCCCTGTCAAGAGAAACTCCGAGAAGTTCCATGCCGGATTCTTTGTATTTATCGTAAATCTCCATTAGGTCTGGAATTTCTTCTCTGCAGGGCACGCACCATGTCGCCCAAAAATTAACAATCACAACCTTGCCCTTAAAGTCGGACAGCTTAAAAAGTTTGCCGGATACGCCGGTAAGCGCCAAATCGGTGGGAGGTTTCTCTTTTGGCTCATCTTGGACGGAACAAGCGGTCAAAAACGCGAACAATGAACCCGCAAAAAAAATTTTAAAGATCACAATAAGGGCCGCGCGCATTTTTCATGCCCCCTCATCTAAAATTATCCATAAGAATGGTAATGCAGGATAATATATAAGTAAAGGCGCCGATAATTATGAAAGACCTCTGCCGCTTGATAGAGAATAAAAAAAGATGTAAAATCACTTACGTTTTATATAAAATCCATGGATCACTTTAAATTAAAATCTTCGTTTAGCGCTTCCGGCGATCAGCCCGCGGCCATAGAAAAACTGGCCGCGGGACTGAAATCCGGAAAAAAATTCCAGACGCTTTTGGGTGTTACCGGCTCCGGCAAAACTTTTACTATGGCCAACATCATCGCCGGTTTAAATAGGCCCGCGCTTGTCATTTCCCACAACAAAACTTTGGCGGCCCAGCTTTACCAGGAATTCAGGGAATTTTTTCCGGAAAACGGCGTCCATTACTTTGTGTCCTACTATGACTACTACCAGCCCGAAGCCTACATGCCGACAACCGACACATACATAGAAAAGGACGCCAAAATAAACGATTTCATTGACCGGCTTCGCCACGCTTCAACCGAATCGGCGCTAACTCGGCGCGACTTCATCATAGTTGCTTCGGTTTCGTGCATTTACGGCATAGGCGATCCGGAAGAATACGAAAAAATAGCGATTGATATAAAAACCGGCCAAACCTTAAAGCGCGCGGACCTTTTAAAGCGTCTGGCCGATATGCAATATGAACGAAACGATATTGATAAGCTTCACGGAACTTTTTCGGTCAAGGGCGATGCGGTTGAAATCGTCTCGCCTGACGGCGAAAAAATCACCCGCCTTGATTTTTTCGCGGACGCAATAGAATCGCTGTCGGAACGCAAAAATTCTCTGTTGTCTAATTCGCGCGAATTGGGCAATAGCAAGATTTTTCCGGCAAAACATTTCATAACGCCCAAAGAAAAACTGGACATCGCCTCCCACAACATAAAAACCGAATTGGACAACCGCCTCAAAGAACTCGCGGACGGCGGAAAAATACTTGAGGCCGAAAGGCTGAAACAGCGCACTAATTTTGACCTGGAGATGCTTCGCGAAACCGGATACGTCTCGGGCATTGAAAACTATTCGCGTCATCTCTCCTTTCGTGAAGCGGGCTCCCCTCCATCAACCCTTCTGGATTACCTGCCCGAAGACACCTTAATTTTTATTGATGAGTCGCACATGACCGTACCGCAAATACGCGGGATGTACGAGGGGGACAAAGCCAGAAAACAAGTGCTTGTGAACTATGGTTTCCGCCTGCCTAGCGCTTTGGACAACCGCCCGCTTAAATTCGCGGAGTTTGAAGAAAAAATAGGCCAGACGATTTTTGTTTCAGCAACACCATCGGATTTTGAAATTAAAAAATCTGGCGGCGAAATCGCGGAACAACTCATCCGCCCGACAGGACTTTTAGACCCTGTGGTAGAAATCCGACCGGCCAAAACGCAGTTTGAAGACCTGACTTTAGAAATTGAAAAAAGTGCCGCAAAAAAAGAACGGGTTTTGGTTTTAACCCTAACCAAACGCCTGGCTGAAGAAATTTCCGAGCATTTGCGTTCAAAAAATATAAAAGCGGAATACTTGCATTCGGAAATAAAAACTCTGGAACGCTCAAAAACTCTTCGCGATATGCGCCGGGGCGATTTTGATGTTTTGGTCGGCATAAATCTTTTGCGCGAAGGGCTGGATCTGCCCGAGGTCGGGCTGATTGCCATACTTGATGCCGATAAGGAAGGATTTTTGAGAAACAAGGTTTCTTTAATACAGATTATAGGGCGCGCGGCGCGTAATCCAAACGGACGGGCGATTCTTTACGCCGACACCGAAACCCGCTCAATTCGCGAAACAATCTCGGAAACTGATCGCCGGCGCAAAATACAGTCGGACTACAATATCAAAAACGGCATAACCCCCGAGGCGATAAAAAAAGACATCCGGCCGCCATTTTGGCTGGAAAGCAAACCGACCAAAGATCCGCTGGAAGCCGAACTTAAAAAACTTCAGCAGGAGTTAAAAGATCCGCAGAAAATAAAACAAGAACTGGAACGCCAGATGCTTGAGGCCGCCTCCGAACTTCGCTTTGAAGAGGCGGCAAAATTAAGAGACGTTTTGAAAATAATTTAAAAAGCGCCCTTGCGAGCGCTTGGTTTGAGCCGACTATCAGTCGTAGCAGTCGGACGGGGGCGGAGAAAATGCCCTTTTTACCAGCTCTGTTTTGCAGATGAAACATACCGGAGCGGCGTTTGGATCGCCGACAATAAGTTCTTTGTCGGCTTCCAAAACATATTTTTTGCATTTCGGGCAATAAAAAACTTCGGGTGTTTTCATCCTTTACTCTCCTTTTCTCGGATAAAACTTCCGCCTTGGGATATGCTACACCAAAAAAACCGCCGGTCAAGAGTGTCTTGACCGAAAGATAATAAAAAGTATACTACTTCTATCATGCCAATAATGAAATCAGCCAAAAAGGCCGTAAGGCAGGCAGCAAGGCGCAAGGTTAAAAACGTCGCGCGCAAAGATGCCGTGCGTGAAATTACAGGAAAAATAAAAAAGTTGGTCGCATCAGGAAAACAAAACGAGGCCGTATCTCTCTTGCCTCAGGCATATAAAGCCCTGGACAAAGCAGCCAAAACAAACGTTTTACACCGAAACGCCGCCAGCCGCAAAAAAAGCCGTCTGGTTAAATTTATCAGGGGTACCAAGCCCCAATAAAATAAACGCGAGGCCGGACTCCATATCGGCTTCGCCGATTTTCGCGTCTCGCCATAGCGCAAAAAGACTGTCCCAAATTGATTCCAGCTCAACTTTATTGAATTTGGAAAGGGCGGCCATGCTTTTCTGCGCGACGTACGGATGCAGGCCGCTATTCGCTTTAATTTGAAAATTATCCAATCCCGACTCTTTGAGAGCCGACACCGTCAAAAGCGCGCGCGTCTGCGACCACAGCCGCCAAAACATTTCTTCAGCACTCACCCCTCCGGCGATGTTTCGATAAAAAGAGCGGTAAGCTTCGCGCGGTTTTTTTGAGGCCATCAAATCGGCAAGTTCAAACGGACTATAGACGAATTTTTTAGACCCGATATCCAATCCGAGTTTTTTTAACTCAAGCTCTTGGTCAATAGCCCAAAAATTATCCCTAAAATTTTCCGATAAAAAAGATGCGTCGTTTGGAGAAATATCAATCCCGCGCGATTCGGCTTCGGCCAAAATCCACCTTCTTGTCTCGGGTCCGGAAAGATTTTTGAAATCACGGCTTTTTTGGGCAAACTTGGATATTTTTTTAACCGTCTTTGCGTCAGTCTTGCCGTCTAAAACCACGTAAACATTTCGCGACTCCGACATGTCTTTGGCCGAAGAAATCAAAATTTTAGCCAAATCGCTCTCCAATAGTCCGTCAAAAACGACAACCGACTTGTTTCCAAAAAGACTCTGGCCGTAAATAATATTTTTCAGCTTTTCTTCGTCGGTATTTTCCGAAGTAAGGCGGTAAAAGTCGGCCCCAGCATCGCGTCCGGTCAGATTTTCGGCAATAAGCCGCGCGTTTTTGCGCGCCCGGTACGAATCTTCGCCATAAATGAAATAAAGCATGTTATAAATCCAACTTTTCTAATTCGGCCCAGTTGGGTCCGGCGCTTAATTCAACTCTTATCGGGACGTCCGATTCCAAAACCCCCTCCATTATTTCTTTTATTTTTTGAGCCGCTTCTTTCATATTATCTTTTTCGACTTCAAATAAAAGCTCGTCATGGATTTGCAAAAGCATTTTAAACTTTTTCGCGCCAAAATATTTTTCGGACATGTCCCGTATTTTTATCATGGCTATTTTTATTATGTCGGCTGCTGTACCCTGTATCGGCGAGTTGACCGCCATTCTTTCGGCTTCCGAGCGCATGAATTGGGCCGGCGAATTTATTTCGGGCAAAAATCTTTTCCGTCCGAACATTGTTTCAACGTAGCCGTATTTTCGGGCCTGTTCAGCCACTTTTTTGGCATAGTTTTTAATGCCCTCAAAATCGCTGAAATATTCCCTGATGTAAAGTTCGGCTTCGTCTTGAGAAATACCCAAATTTTCGGCAAGAGCCCGCTTGCCCATTCCGTAAAGTATTCCAAAGTTTATAACCTTAGCCCTTCTTCGCATTTCAGGCGTTACTTCTTTTTCCGTCGTATTAAAAACTTCGGAAGCGGTCATGGTATGGATATCCTTGCCTTCAATAAAGGCTTCTCTCATTTTTTTGTCGCCCGACAATATGGCCGCAATCCTCAATTCTATTTGTGAATAATCAGCCGTAAGAATCATTTTCCCTTTTGGCGCCGTAAAAGCCGCCCTCACTTCGCGTCCGAGCTCGGTTCTTATTGGAATATTTTGCAAATTGGGGTCGCGCGAAGCCAGGCGTCCGGTCGCGGTTCCGGTCTGCAAAAAGGTGGTATGAATTCTGCCGTCTTTCCCCACAAGCGAAGGCAGAGCGTCAACGTAAGTTGATTTCAGCTTGGCAAGCTCCCGATATTTCAAAATCGCGTCAATTATAGGATTTAATCCTTTGAGTTTCAAAAGTTCGGAAAAGCGGGTTGATTTTTCCCCACCTCCCGTTTTTTTTATTTTTTTGGCGTCTAGCCCAAGTTTTTCAAATAAAATCCGGCGCATTTCTTTCGTTGAATTTATGTTGAATTCTTCGCCAGCGATTTTATGGATTTCGGATGTTAAATCATCAAGATCTCGTTGATATTTTTTGGAAAGGTTTTTTAAAAGTTTAACATCAAGCAAAATGCCGTCTTTTTGCATCCGTGACAAAACGTCTATCAGCGGTTCTTCAATTTCTTTAAAAATTTTGGCAAGTCCCGATTTTTCAAGCTCCGCTGAAAGTTTTTTGTAGGCGTCTTCGGCGGTATTTGCGCCAGTTATTTTTAAAACCTCGTCGCCAGAAACATTTATGCGCCTTGAATCCAGAAGCCAAAAAGCTATTTCTATTTTTTTTGCAAGCACAGGGTCAGTCGCGGTTATTTCGGTTTTTTCATTTTTCGCTTGAGTTCCGTCGCTTCCCACCGGAATGCGGTTAAGGAGGCTTGCGAATCCAAGTTCGCGGAAAGTTTTTTCAAGTTCCGCCTTATCGAAACCGGACCATTCGGTTTTTTTGAATTCAAATTTTATCGGCGCGTCGCGCCTGATTGTGGCCAGGGTCTTTGAAAAAAGAGCTTCTTCTTCGCCTTCAGCCAGAAGTTTTACTATCCTTTCTTTTATTCCGGCGGTTTTCAGTTTTTCGGGCTGATTTTTGGCAAGTTTTAAAATATTTTCCAGCTTGCCGAATTTGGCGATTAAATCTTTGGCTGTTTTTTCGCCGATGCCTTTTATTCCCGGAATATTATCTGAGGCGTCACCGAGAAGCCCCTTGTAGTCCGGCACCAGCTCCGGACCGAAACCGTATCTTTTCTCAACTTCTTTTTCATTGTAAATCGCTTCTTCATTGCCTTTTTTCAGGGTATAAACCCTGACCCTGTCGGATGAGACCAGCTGTAAAGTATCAAGGTCGCCTGAAGCAATCATTATATCAACGCCTTTGGCCGACTTATTTTTATCAACTACCGTACCGATGATGTCGTCGGCCTCAAACCCCGGCTCCTCGTAAACAGGCACATGAAAAGATTTAAGAATTTCTTTTGACTTGTTGAACTGCCCGATTAATTCGTCGTCGGTCTTAACCCTAGTCGCTTTATATTTTTCGTAGGCAATATGGCGGAATGTCGGCTCGGCCAAGTCATAGGCCGCGGCCAGATAATCGGGCTTTAACTCGCGGATGATTTTCAAAAGCATGGCCGTAAAGCCGTAAAGCGCCCCGGTCGGCTCGCCTTTGGGAGACGTAAAATGAGGCAAGGCGTGATAGGCCCGATGCAAAATAGCGTGAGCGTCCAAAATAACGAGAAGTTTTTTGTTTCTGGATTTAATCTGCATAAAATTCAATCCTTCTTTTGTTTTCGGAAATATGTTTGAAGTTTATATCAAAATGATGCGCGGGCAAAACTTTCGCGACATGTTTGGCCCACTCTACGGTAATTATGTTTTTGGGGTCGTTCGACATTTCACGCCAGCCGAGAGCTAAAATATCTTTGGCTTTAGTCAGACGATAGGCGTCAATGTGAATAAAATTACGAAAATTTTTAATTCTCAACTTATAATTTTTAATTATCAAAAAAGTGGGGCTTTTTATTTTTTCTTTTATGCCGAGACTTTTCGCGAACCCCTGAACAAAAGTCGTCTTCCCCGCGCCAAGCTCGCCCGAAAGCGCTAAAACCAGGGCATATTTTTTGGGTTTTGTTTTCAGCAATTCTTTCGCCAGAATACCGGCCATCTTTTGAGTTTCTTTCGCCGAATTTGTTTCAAAACAAACGCTGTTCATTAAACCAATTTTACCTGAAATTAGCGCAAACTTAAACGCACATGATTTTCACAGTTTATTCCGTATTTATGCGGTTTTTATGCCCGCTCCGGCGCCTTTTCAACAAAAAATCCACAGCAAATCCACAAGATGTTAAAAAATCCGTGTTTGGCGATATTGCCAAACGGTTTTAAAAATGATAGTAAAAGACATGGACCAAGCTCAAGAAGCGGTAAAAAAACTCCTGAATTCAAGCGAAAAAATACTTGTGGCCGGCGAGCCGTCGGCGGACTGGGCAACGCTCCTCGCGATGCTGGCTTTAAAAAACATTTTGGACGGCGCGGGAAAGAAAACTATTTTGTGGCCAGAGTGCGGCGCGGGTTTTAAGGACAAATTTGAAAAGATAATCCCGAAGTCAGACGGCTTTGAAGCGCTCCAAAAAATAAAAATTAAAATACCCAAAAGCGCGCAACTTGAAGAACTTAAATACGAAGAAGAGAACGACTTTTTCAGCATAATCATATCTCCAAAATCGGCTTTAGAACCATCCGCCGTATCAATTGAAAAATCGCCCCACGAAATGGATGCGGCCTTTTGTTTTTTTGCCGACGTTGACGGCTGGAAAAAAATAACCGCCCCGATAGAAAGGCCTCCGGCCGAAAAAACCGTTTATGTTTCGGGCGGTGAAAAAACGGCCGCCGAAAAAATAAGCGGAATTCATGAAATTATCAATGACTCCCGCCCGATGCCCCAAAGCACGGCGACACTCCTTCTGGCTTCGCTTATTTATGAAACCGACAATTTTCAAAAACAAAATAACGGCATTTTTGGCTTAGCCGATACGCTTATCGGTGCCGGAGCGGACCGGAAAGCCGTTGAAGAAATAACTCTTGCCGATAAAAAAATAGAGGCGGCGCAAATACTCGGAAGAGCGCTGGCCAGAACAACCGCGGAGGAGGAATTGAAAACCAGCTGGACTTTCCTGACCAAAAACGACTTTCAAAAAACCGGATTCGCGCCGTCAAAAGAAAACGCTCTTTTGATACTGCGCAAGGCGCGTTCAAACATAATCCCAACCCCTTGTTCCGTTCTTTGTTATGAAAACGGCGAAGAAGTGGAGGCGCTGGTATACCATGAGGACAAAAACGTCCTCGGCAGTCTGGCTCTGGTTCTGGGCGCCATACCTCAAAGCCCGTATTTTTTCGCTTCCGGCTTTAAAAATTTTTCGGAAGCCGAAACAAAAATAAGAAATTTGTTAAAGGAAAAAATATCGGCTAAAATAGGTATGTAGAATGCCTAAAAACGACGACATAGAATCAAAATTGGCCGAGTTCCGGCAAAAAGAGGCCGAGGATCTGGCGCGGCTTCTTTCCGAAAAACACGGCCTGCCTTACGCCGACCTTTCGCGAATGACCATAGACCTTGACGCGCTGAAAATCGTCCCCGAAGCCGAGGCCAAAGAAGCTAAAATGGCGATATTTCAAAAGGTGGCCAAGAAGCTGCAAATCGCCGTCCTAAACCCGGAACTCGCCGAAACTAAAAATATCTTAAAAAGACTGTCGGAAGACGGTTATAAAACAGACGTTTTTTTTGTCTCCGAATCGAGTCTGGCCAGGGCCTGGTCAAGATATAAAGAGGTTCCGGCTTTTGAAGAAATAGAATCTGGGCTCATAGATATATCCCCGGAGCGCCTCGACGAGTTTAGTAAAGAAGTTAAAAATATTGCCGATCTCCAGAAACTCATTGAGCCGCACTTGGGCGCGCAAAAAATAAGAAAAATATCCGAGGCCGTGGAGGTAATTCTTGCCGGAGCTTTAGCGCTGGACGCCTCAGACATCCATTTGGAACCAAAGGAAAAAGAGGCGCGGATACGCTTCCGCCTTGACGGCGTTTTGCACGACATTTCTTCTTTCAATGTCTCTTCGTACGGCTTGATCGTTTCAAGACTCAAACTCATTTCGGAGATGAAGCTGAATATCCACGACCGGGCGCAGGACGGAAGGTTCACCATGAGGACGAAAAACGCCGACATGGAAGTCAGGGTCTCATCTTTGCCCGGACCATACGGCGAAACGATGGTTTTGAGGGTGTTAAATCCGGAAACCATATCCATAACGCTGGAAGACTTGGGCATGCATCCTGAATTTTTAAAAACAATAGAACAGGAGCTGAAACGCCCGAACGGCATGATTTTGACTACGGGCCCTACCGGATCAGGAAAGACCACGACCCTTTACGCCTTCGTTAAAAAAACCAACCGGCCCGGAGTGAACATAATAACGATAGAAGACCCGATAGAATACCACCTGGCCGGAATAAACCAGACTCAAATTGACTCCAAAAAAGGATACGACTTCGCAAACGGCCTCCGCTCCATTTTGAGGCAGGACCCAGATATTATTCTTGTCGGAGAAATACGGGACCTGGAGACGGCCGAAATCGCCATGCACGCGGCTCTCACCGGACATTTGGTTTTTTCTACCCTCCACACCAATAACGCCGCGGGCACCATACCGCGCTTAATTGACCTTAAGGCCGACCCGGCGATAATCGCGCCGGCAATAAACGTGGCCATGGCCCAGCGTTTGGTAAGAAAACTGTGCTCCGATTGCCGAAAAAAAGAGACGCCGAGCGCGGAAGAAGAAAAGATAATAAAAAAATCTTTAAACCAGATGCCGGTCCGGTATAAAAAAGATTTTGAAAACAAAAAACTGGCCGTGTGGCGGGCGGTTGGATGCGAGAAATGCAACGGCATAGGATATAAGGGCCGGATAGGAATATTTGAGGCTTTTTTGATGGACGATTACGCGGAAAAGATTATTTTGAAAAAACCGTCCGAAGCCGACCTTAAAGAAGTAATGAAAAGACAAGATATGATAACCATGTTTGACGACGGGATATTAAAAGTTTTAAGCGGGATTACGTCGCTGGAAGAGTTAAACCGGGTGGCGCAAGATTAGCCGGACAAAAAAATCGCGCCCTAAGGTCTCTAGGCAGGGGCAAGTGGCATGGGGAACCACAAGCTAAGGATTTTACCGAAGAAACGGCCGAGCTTTAATCTCAACGAGGAGAGGGCCTGGCCGCCCTTTCAATGAAAACCCAAAAATAGTTAAATTTGCCTAGAGACCCCGGGGCGCGATGGAAAAAACCTTTCGCTGGAAGTATAGCAAAAAAAAATTGACTTGTCAAGTGCGAAGGCGTTGGCCGAAAATAAGCCAAAAAAACATTAAAGATATATAATATAACCAGCATGACTCCAAAAAAAGAACACGAGGACGTAAATCTTATAGAAACCCTGCGCCCGACAAAGTGGGACGAGTATGTCGGACAGGAGTCAATCAAAAAAAATCTGAAAATACTGATGCAGGCGGCGCGGGAACGAAACGAGGCTTTGGAACACGTCCTGCTTCACGGTCCGGCGGGTCTCGGAAAAACGAGTCTTGCCCACCTTATCGCCCGCGAAATGTCGGCGCAGATAAAGATAACTTCGGGTCCGGCCATAGAGCGGGTCGGCGACCTTGCATCAATCCTCACCAACCTTTCGGCAAACGACATTTTATTTATTGACGAGGTTCACCGGCTGAATAAAACGATTGAGGAGGTTTTGTATCCGGCAATGGAATCAAGAACTCTGGATATTATCATCGGCAAAGGGCCGGGCGCGCGTTCAATCCAGCTTGAGCTTCCGCCGTTTACGCTTATTGCCGCGACCACCCGCATGTCCCTTCTTTCAAACCCGCTTCGCTCAAGATTTTCGGGAGGAACTTTCCGGCTGGACTACTATACGGCAGACGAACTGATAAAAATAATAAATCGTTCGGCCAAAATCCTAAATACCGAAATATCTCCGGAGGCGTCCGGATTGATAGCCTCCCGCTCGCGCTTTACACCCAGAATTGCCAACCGCCTTTTAAAACGCGCGAGGGATTACGCTCAAGTTCACAAAATTTCCGGAATAAACGGCGAGGCCGTTTCAAAAACGCTTGAATTGCTCGGGGTAGACAGCGAGGGCTTGGAAGAAGCCGACCGAAGAATGCTTAAAGTTCTGGTTGATAAATTCAACGGGGGTCCGGTGGGCCTAAACACTCTTGCCGCCGCATCGTCCGAAGACCCCGGTACGGTTGAGGAGGTCTATGAGCCGTTTTTGCTCCGCCTCGGCTTCATTGAACGCACCCCAAGGGGGCGCGTGGCCACACCTCAAGCATGGGAGCACCTCGGTCTCAAGCCTCCGCAATCAAAACTGATTTAGAGTATAATAAATACGTGCAGGGAAATATAAAAATAATCGCCGTTTTGGCGCACATCGCCTTTCTTTTGATATACGGCTCGCTTGTGGCCATGCTTTTGTGGCACTACAAAAAATACAGCCTGCCCCGCGACCGCGCGCGCTGGATTATCGGCTCGTTCATTATTTTTGCCTCCGTATTCGCTTTAATAGCGACCGCGCTTTTGTTCGCAATCCCGTGGGAAAAAATAATAAATCAATAACATGCTCCAGCTGCGCGAAAACGAAAAAGTCATAATCGCTTTCCACCGCCATTGGATCGTGGTTGCCAGCAAATTAAGTTTTGCGTCTTTGCTTCTTCTGCCCCCGCTCGCGGCTCTTATACTTACGCCTTCTTTTGAAATTAAGACCGAATTCGTTTTTTTGGTTTTTTACCTGATATCCGTTTATATGATGGCGGCGATTTTTGTCTCTTTCGTCATTTGGTTTGACTACTATCTTGACATCTGGATCGTGACCGACGAGCGGATAATTGACGTGGAACAAATCGGGATGTTCAGGCGCGAGGTTTCGGAATTCATGCTGTCTAGAGTCCAAGATGTAACGGTGGAGATTCCAAGTTTTATGGCCACATTGCTCCGTTACGGAAACATCCGGGTGCAGACCGCCGGCCAGCAGAGTTTTGCCGCGCGGGACATACCTCAACCGGACAAGATAAAAGATATAATTTTAAACGAAGCAAAGAAAATAAACCATGTCCGGACACTCTAAATGGAGCCAGATTAAACATAAAAAGGCGGCGGGAGACGCGCAAAAAAGCAAAGAGTTCGGGAAGCTGGGGCGGCAAATTACTTTAGCCGCGCGCGAAAAGGGGCCTGACCCCGCGTCAAATCCTTCCTTAAGGACAGCCGTGGACAAGGCGCGCTCTTTTAATATGCCTTCAGACAACATTGAACGGGCGATAAAAAGAGCATCCGGCGTGGATAAAGAAAATTTGGAAGAGGTAATGTTTGAGGCCTATGGGCCCGGAGGTGTCGCCATGCTAATAACGGGTATTACCGACAACAAAAACCGCACGGCGCAGGAGATAAAACACCTTCTTTCCGAACACGGCGTAAAGCTTGCTGGTCCGGGCTCCGCCAAATTTTTGTTTACCAAAACGGACGACGGCTGGCAGGCGACAGCAACCCTGCCGGTTGATGAAAGAACAAAAGAAGAGCTGTCAAAACTTTTTGAGGCCTTGGACGAACAAGATGACGTAAACGACATATACACGAATGCCGAGATTGGTAACTAAAATATAAAAAACCCCTCGCGCGCGAACGCGCGAGGGGTTTTGCGAGGACAAAGTTCAATAGCG
>CAYPMM010000016.1:0-20860 GCA_964412115.1 uncultured Candidatus Saccharibacteria bacterium
TTGCCCCGAGCCATTCACAACCGAATCTTCAAAGACGGAAAAAATGAATTTTGCGAACTGTTTTTGATAAAAAATAACCCCCTTCTTCCTTGAAGGGGGTAGCGCTTTCTGTTTACTTACAGCCCGCCGCCTCGTGGACCACTCCGCCGGCGACTCCGAGCATTGTGCCGACGGCATCTCCGCCTCCGCCAAGGACGACCATGTTGCCTCCCTGGAGGACTTGGTAGAGCACGGGCACGGAGCTCACCGTCTTACCGAGGAACTCGCCTATGGTATGGAACGGCGCCTTCCACGCGTCGCGCGAAGCCTGCACGTTCTTGCCGAAGCATCCGTCGGCGGCGAGCGCAGGCATAGGCACGGCCAGGGTCGCAACGAACGCCGTTGCCGCGAGTACCAAAAAGAGCTTCCTCATTGCTTTTCCTCCTCCCTGCGAGGGTTGAAAAGAGGGGTCTGTAATTAGACCCGATTTTTGAATTATAAGCATCGTTCGGAAACAGTCAAGATGTGGATAAAACTTTAAAAATCTGCTAGATTTTAGATAACAATATGTCAACTGATGTTGAAAAAATAAAAGAAAAAATAGACATCGCCGAACTTATAGGCTCGTACGTAAAACTGCAAAAAGCGGGTGTCAACTTTAAAGCGCTTTGCCCGTTTCATAACGAAAAGACCCCGTCTTTTTATGTAACCCCGTCTCGCCAAATTTGGCATTGCTTCGGATGTTCGGCCGGAGGCGACATTTTCCGGTTCGTGATGAATATTGAGGGCATTGAGTTTCCGGAAGCTTTGCGCATTCTGGCCGAAAAAGCGGGCGTAGTTTTGGAAAGGCAAGACCCAAAAATAAGAAACGAGCAGACAAGGCTTTTGGATTTGCTTGAAACGGCGGCGGCATATTACGAAAAAAATCTTTTGGAAAGGAAAGATGTCGGCGGTTATCTAAAAGAGCGGGGAATGGCCGGCGAGACGGCAAAATCATTCCGTTTGGGATACGCCATGAATTCCTGGGACGGCGTTATCTCGCATTTGCGCAGCGCCGGTTTTAAACAGGAGGAAGCCGAAAAAGCCGGACTTGCCATAAAATCCGAAAAAGAAACCGGCCATTACGACCGGTTCCGCGCGCGGATAATGTTTCCTCTTTTTGACGGCGCCGGACGCATAGTCGGTTTTTCCGGAAGAATTTATGAAAAAGACTTGCCGGCAGCCGGAAGCGGGAAGCCGGAAACAGCGCCGGCGAAGTACATCAATACGCCCCAGACCGCCCTTTACGATAAATCCCGCCTGCTTTACGGTTTCGACCGCGCTAAAACCGAGATACGCAAAAAAAATTCGGCGATAATCCTTGAGGGGCAGATGGATTTGATAATGTCGCATCAAGCGGGTTTGCTAAACGCCGTTGCTGTTTCGGGAACAGCTTTGACTCCCCAGCATTTAATAAATCTAAAAAGGCTTTGCGATACGCTGATAATGTCTTTTGACACCGATAGCGCCGGATTTGATGCCACCAAAAAAAGCGTTGACCTTGCCGTTTCGGCCGGTTTTGAAATTAAAATCGCTTCAATTTCCGGAGCAAAAGACCCGGCCGACCTCATAAAAGAAAATCCTCAAAATTGGCATGTAGCGGTGGAACAAGCAAAGCCCTTCGTTTCTTTTCTCTTGGAAACCCTGGCTTTAAAAAATCCGGACCCTCTTTCTTTCAAAAAAGAAGCCGGACGAGCCGTTTTGCCGCATATAGCTTTAATGCAAAGCGAAATAGACAAAGCCCACTGGGTTGGCGTTACCGCCGGCGCCCTTAAGATGCGCGAAGAAAACGTTTGGCAGGAGATTTCCCGCTTGCGCCTAAAACCGTCCAAAAAAGCCCCCGATAATGAAAGCGTTTCACCGAAAATACGCAGCCGAAGAACCTTGCTTGAAGAAAGGCTAATCGGGCTCGCATCGTTAAAAAGCGCGGACACTGAAGACGAATTTGCCGGGTGCAAACCCGAATGGTTTTCACCCGAGCGCCGGAATATTTTTGAGTCAATATTATCCGGACTCCAAACCGACGACCACTATGTTAAAAAACTGGCTCTTGAGGCGGAGGTGGTTTATTCGGCAAACGACAAACTGTCCGACGAACTGAAAGCGCTGATCAGGGAATTAAAAAAAGAAAATCTCAAAGACACGCTGCTCAAACTAAGCGACTCGGTAAGAAACCTTGAAATATCCGGAAATAAAGAAGAACTTGAGAAGAAATTTGACGAATTCAAACTGGTTTCGGCGGAATTGAATTCCATTTGAATTTGGTGTAGCATTGATATTTACATGCCAAATAATACAAAATCTAAAACTAAATCAAAAAAGGCTTCAGGCCGTCCAAAGTCCAAGTCCGCAAAGATCAAACCCCAAAAAGAACCCAAAGTTAAATCGTCGGCTAAAAAGTTTTCGCCCAAAACTGAGTTCAGCGATGAAAAAGTTGCCGAATTGATTAAGCGCGGAAAAATACGCGGATTTATAACTTACAGCGAAATACTTTCCAAATTCCGGCACATTGAGCGCAACATCTTATTTCTTGAAGACCTGTACAGCCGTCTTCAGGAAGCCGGCATTGACGTTGTGGAGGGCAAAGACCTTTTGGAAGTTGAAGAAAAAAAGCCCAAACAGGCGAAACTGCGCGAAGCCCTTGAGCATTTAGGCACCGATTCCGTCCAAATGTACCTTCGGGAAATCGGCAAAATAACCCTTTTGACCGCCGATGAAGAAAAAGAGTTCGCCAAAAAAATAGAAAAAGGAGACGAAGATTCCAAAAATAAACTGGCTTTGGCCAATTTGCGCCTGGTTGTTTCAATCGCCAAGCGCTATGTCGGCCGTTCGCCGAATTTAACCCTTCTGGATTTGATTCAGGAGGGCAACATCGGCCTTTTTCGCGCGGTTGAAAAATTCGACTGGAGGCGCGGTTTCAAATTTTCCACTTATGCCACTTGGTGGATAAGACAGGCGATTACCCGCGCTTTGGCCGACCAGGCGCGGACCATCAGGATTCCGGTGCATATGGTTGAGACCATTTCAAAATATCAGCAGGCCGTTCGCCGGCTGACCCAGGATTTGGGGCGGGATCCTTTGGCCGGGGAAATAGCGGCCGAGATGGGGGTGGAGGTTGAAAAAATACATCACATCCAAAAAATATCCCAAGATACGGTGTCAATTGACGCGCCGGTGGGAGACGGCGAAGAAGATTCAACGCTCGGAGAGTTTATCATGGATGAAACAGTCCTGTCTCCGGAGCAGGAATCGGCCCGAAGACTTTTAAAGGACCAGCTTCGCGAAATTGTAAGCGACCTTACACCCAGGGAACAGAAAATTTTAAAAATGCGTTTCGGACTGGACGACTCCATAACCCACACGCTTGAAGAGGTGGGCAAGGAGTTTGGCGTGACCCGCGAGCGCATCCGCCAGATTGAAGCCAAGGCTCTTGAGCGCATCCGCCAGCACTCAAAATCCAACAAACTTGAGGGGTATTGACATTTATAATTGATTTGGTATTATTCCATCGGAAGTTGAACGGTGCGCTTTCTCACATCGGGTGGGATAAAAAGCGGCGCTGGATGCGGTTAGCTCCGACTTTCCGCTTTGGGGCGGAGAAAAAGGGTCAGCCGCGAGTTTAAAAAGGAGGATAGCCGTGGAAGGCAGCCTCAGGCAGTCTCACGAAGTGATGGCAAAAATTGGAACCAAAACCCCCTGGGGTGATGTTTCAAAAAAGGTTGCGCAAGCGGCAATCGAAAGCATAAGTATAGGAAGAGAATTCGCAACCTTTTTACTGAATCGCGGGTCGGCAGAGTCCGTTCTGGTTATGGCGTATGCTTTAAACCTGTCATTTGTAGCGCAAGCGTTGCTCAAGCTTTTAGAACCAAAACTTTCAGAGACAGAGCTTTTTTACGTGAAAAACGAAGGTCCTAAGATCATCTTGGAGCTCTGGCGGCATGACGAAGCCGCGAGATTTACCGCTAATTCAAATGCAAGAAAGTATCGGCATAATGCCAAAGTTCTTGAAGAATCCGCAAAAACGAGGCTTACTGACGCCGGAGTTTCAAACGAGAGACAGCAACTTCTTAGCGATCTTGTACGTTTTGCCAGCACGCACCATCTCCGCTATTTTCGTTACACCGAAACAAACGTCGTTCATTATAATATGAAAGCGCTTTTAGAGAATGGGGTTTGGACACGGTTTGAAGAACTTGCAACTTTCCTTGCTGCGCCCGAAGAAATTCAGAAATTTCTTAAACTGGTTCATAATGCGGCAAAAGAACTTCGTCAGAAAGAAGAAGAGAAATAAGTCAAACCCGCCTCGGTTTTACGAGGCGGGTTTTTAAACTGCAAATATTAAATTTCTATTTTATATATTTTAAACGCTTCGTCTCCGCGCGGGTTGAGTACGCTTATCGGCTTAATTATGCCGACAGCGCCTCTAAACTCGTCTGTGGGGACTATGTTTGACGACAGAACAAAATAACGATATTTAAATCCGACTCGTTTATAATAATCGTCTCCATTTTCTTTCAGGTAATTTAAGTAAGTGTCAAAACTTATCACCGGCCAGCCGTGATAAATGTGCAGGCGGTCCAAAACCCAAAGCTTCGCTCCGCGGTCAAAATTGCCGTAAGTCACGATCATGGCCGGATACGGCTCAAAGCCCAGTTTTTGCGCGCGCTCCAAAGAGCGGCTTTGTGTTTCTTCAATAAAATTATATCGCGCGTCAAATCTTATAGCCGGAATTTTTTCCCCGAACTCATTTCGGAAAAAATCTCCGAGCGCGTTATATCCCCAGTTGTAATTTTCAAAACGGACCTTGGAGGAAAGCCAGGGAGTAGAGCCCGCGGGGTAGTAGGCGATCTGATTATTTGCCGTATAAAAAATTTCAAAGGCGATAAATATCATAAAAAGAACGGCTAGCGGCTTTTTTTGCGGGAAAGTCCGGTAAAAATAATCAAGTAAAACCGCCGCGGCCAGCGCCATAAACGGCGTAAGCATGGTTAAGAAGCGGTATGACGGGCCGATTACGGCAAGAAGCAAAAGCAGATAACCAAAAACAATCAGAATAAAAGCATTTTCTTTAAAAAAATTACCGCTTTTGGCGAAAACAGACTTCAAGGCCCCGGCAAGCGCCAGCGCAAACACCGCCAAAAACAGCCACGAATTGGAGTTTAAGAGGCGGGGAATAAAACTTCGCGCGCGCTCGGCCATGGTTCCTATCTCTTTTCCCGGAGCCGTTTTCCACACTTCCGGGTTTTGCCCGAAAATATATGAAAACTGAAAATCAAAATGACCGACCGCCTGGTAAAGTTTAAGGTTGTAAATTATTACCGGGCTGAAAATCGCCAAAGACAAAAACGCGCCAAACCAGAGTTTTTTATTCAAAAAATAGTCTCTTCGGAAAAAAGCGATATAGGTCAAAAACGCCGGCACAAGGACAAACACATTATATTTCGCCAAAAACCCGAATCCCAAAGCGATTCCGGTCCAGACCAAATAATTTTCCATATCATAAGATTTCAAAAAAAGATACGACGACAGGAGCAAAAAAAAGATCACATAAGCCTCCTGCATTCCCGTTCGCGAGATGTAGACGGAATTAAGGGTCGCGGCCATTAAGGCAGCGCTTATGAGGCCGGCCTGAGCGGAGTAAAGCCTTCGACCCAGAAGATATAAAAGATAAACGGATAAAACTCCCAAAACCGCCGAAGGAAAACGAATCGCGAAATTATTTTCTCCGAAAATTGAGATTGAGATATTCTGGATAAGAAAAACAAGCGGGGGATGGTCGTGGAATGAAAGGCGCATCCAGACGGGAACATCGGGGTCCGTCCACTCCCACGGCGTTGTCTGGTCGGCCGCTTCGTCAAAATCCATCATCCCAACCGCTCGAAAGCCGTAAAAAACCTCGTCGTTTACCGTATCGCCCCGCGAAAGACCCCAAAAGCGCAAAACCGCCGCGAGAACAAGTATTAAAAACAGCCAATGCTTAGTTTTCATCGTAGTTATATTATACTAATGTAATGATTCTTAGCGAACGACGGGCTATTTTCATAATATTTATCGCGATCTTTATTTATATTGCGGTTTTGGGCGCGATTTCGGTTTTACGCCACTACAATTTTCAAACCCAGGCCTGGGATATGGGCATATTCCTGCAGACTTTCTGGAACACGTCTCAAGGCAGAATAATGCAAAACAGCATTGAAGAAGTTCCTAATCACTTCGGCGTGCACACGAGTCCGATTCTTTTTCTTTTGGTTCCGGGCTTTTTTGTTTTTCCGAGCGCCTATTATTTGCTTATTATCCAGACTTTGGCTTTAGCGCTTGGCGCGCTCCCTCTTTATTTATTCGCCAAAAAAATTCTGGGGCGTAATGATTTTGCTTTGCTGATTTCCGTCGGTTATCTTTTATACCCGTCGCTTCACCGGGTGAATCTTTTTGATTTCCACCCCATCTCTTTTCTTCCGCCGTTTTTGTTCGCCGCCATTTATTTTTTTTATGAAAAGAAATGGCTCTGGTTTTGGGTTTTTACGGCTCTGGCCGCAAGCGCGCAGGAAGATGCCGTTTTGGCGGTTTTATTTTTCGGTCTTTTTCTGTCCATCATTAACCTTCGCGAACTCAAGGAAAGAAACATGGGCGCGCTTGCGGCCGCGGCCATGTTTGCTTACTTTATAATTTCGGTTAAATTTTTAATGCCCGCTTTCGGCGGAGGCCTTTTGCGTCTTGACCGCTACGGCAATCTCGGCGGAAGTTTTCCGGAGATTTTACGCAATTTAATTTTTAGTCCCGCGCTTTTTTTAAAAACGGTTTTTACCGCGCAAAAAATGCTTTATTTATTTTGGCTTTTTTTGCCGGTTTTATTTCTGCCGTTTATATATTGGCCGGCCGCTTTTCTTTTGGCTCCGGGTCTTCTGCAAAGTCTTCTGACCGACTTTCAAAACCAGTTTTCGGGTCTTTACCAATATGACGCCATGATTATCGCGGGAGTTTTTATCGGAGCCGTTTTCGGGATGGACCGGCTTTTGCGAAAGTTGCCGGAAAAAGCCTTCTTACTGAAATTGGTTTTTTTTACCGCCGTTATTTTTGCGTTTTTGTTCCGTTCTCCTTTAAGTCCGCTTTTGCGTCCGGCTCAATTTTTTGAATACGGAGAACGCGAAGAAGCGTTTAGAGAAATTGTAAAAACAATTTCTCCGGAAGTTTCGGTCGCCGCCAACACCAACCTCGTCCCGCATTTGGCGAAAAGGGAGCGTATTTACATGGCCGGATCCGAGCCGTCGCCGGCTGACGCGGTAATTATTGACGGAGCCGACCTTTTCGGCTTTGAAGGGCCGTCATCACTTCAGCAATACGCCGATTCATACGCCCTTTCGGGAGAGTACGACATACAAATCATCAAAGAGAGATATTTCGTTTTTACGAAGGCGTCCAATAGTTCTATAATTAAATAAAACCAATGAGAGAAATAAAAATATTTTTAACCGCGTTATTTTTGATTTTACCTGCCGTAGTTATTGCCGGAACTTATACCACCGGCATATCTCCTTCAGGGACATCAATATCAAGCCCGATAACCGCGACTTTTAACATTCAAGATTTTGCCCAAAGGGATTCCGGCAGCCTTTGTACTTCCTCGTTTGTACCCGCGGAAATGCAATTTAATTACTGGTTTGGTCAAGGAACTGATTTTAATACAATCCTGCCCGCGGTAATTCCGACAAGCGCAATGATTAGTAGCGGCATATATACGGCCACTTTCAATTTGTCGGTGGGACAAGCCGTGGATAGCATCGGCGTTCAATTTTTTCAATTTGAAGACGGAGGCGGCATAAGATGCGATTTTTACGGCAATCAGCCGAACGGCGTTAGCACGGAACCGTGGTTGGCACCCGCGTTTACGGTTGTGTCTCCGCCCCCGGTATCTGTGGGAAGCGGACCCGCCTTTAAAAACAGAGTTCCGTTTGTCAATTTTGACAATTTCCCGAAAGAATCTGTTTGGTCCGGTAAAAAAACAATAGCATATACCGCCTCGGATCCGGATAATCCTCCTTACGGACTGAAAGATTTGCCGATAAACTTTTACATTTCTGGCGATGGGGGATCCGCCTGGAAGGAATTGGATGTAAATCAGTCCAATAAAGGGGAGTATGTTTTAGACACGAATAATTTCTCCGACGGCAGAAGTTATGCTCTTCGAATTACCGTATTTGATAACGCCAATGAAAAAGGCGAAGTGGTATCGAATGTTTTTAGTATAGATAATTCGCCGCCGGTTTTTGAAATTTCAATTCCCGCAGCCTCAGACGTAATATTTGAAAAAGACAAAATAAGCCTGCAAATTACATCCTCGGAAAATCTAAAGCAGACGCCCCAAGTTAAAATTATTCAGGCCGGAGCAGAGCCCCAGCCGCTTTTAGTGGGCGGTTTTGGAAAAAACTTTTCGGCTTCCTACACTGTTTTAAAAAGCCATGTTGGGACAGCCGTCGTCTCTGTCCAAGGGGAAGATTTGGCTGGAAATTCGGGTGCGCAGATTTCTTCCGGCAAAACCTTTTTGGTCAGCCGTTTGGGCCCGCCCCCCCCGACTTTTAAAAATCTGGTGAACAACGAATCGCTCGGCGAATCCAAAATAAATGTTTTGGGAAACGCTCCATCCGCCAAAGAAGTTGTCTTTATTTTAAACGGCCAAAAGGAAATTACCGCAAAACCGGATAATCTGGGCAATTTTATATTTAAGGATGTTGAGTTAAGCGGCGCCAATAACGGTTTTAACACCCTAAGTGTTTCGGGTGTTGACGAAAAAGGACTTCGAAGCGACGAAAGGGTTATAAAGATAAAACTAAACAGCCCTCCCGAAATTTCTTGGGTTTCAGCTCCTCTTGGGACGGTTTCGGGACTTAAAAATCTGGAGTGGAAGGCGTCCGATCCGAATGACGACCAGCTGGTTTACTCGCTTTATTATTCTGTTGACGGAGGAAAAAACTGGGATTTTTTCGCCAGGGGGATTTTAGAAAATAAATACGAGTTAAATAGCAGAGAATTTTTTGACGGAGACAATATCCGCATAAAAGTAGCTGTTAGCGACGGGACTGCCCAAAAAGAGATAATTTCGGAAAGACTGGCCTTCCAAAACAATTCCTCCTTTTCCGTCAATATTCCAAAAAATTATTTGTTGGACAAAACAACGCCGTCGTTTTCCGGAGAAGCCAGAATTTCTCAAGGCAAAATTGCCTTTTTAAGATATTCCCTAGAAAAGGAACAATGGTCGGGCGCGCAAGCCCCCGACGGCAAATTTGATTCTTCTTTTGAAAGATACTCAATTAAATTTACCGACCCTCTTTTTGACGGCAAACACATTTTATTTATTGAAGCCGGAGATGAAAATGGCAATGTTTTTCGAACTTTCGCGCCTTTTATAATTGACACCGCCCCGCCTGTTCCCCCAAAAATCACATTTCCGCTTCCCGACGAAGTAATCGATAACAGCGCGGATATTGATTCTACTCTTGGCGGAATTCAGATTAATGTTTTAGGAACGACCGAGGCCGGAGCCGACGCGGAGTTCATCGTTAACAACAGGAGGTACGCGGTTGTTGCCGGCGGACGGGGAGAATTTAGTTTCACAAACGTGACATTTTTAAATCGGGGCGTAAACAGATATTTTCTTTCCAGCACCGACTCTGTCGGCAATATCTCTAAAATCGAAGGATTTATCATCTCCGACAATCCCCCGAAGCTTTCCGTTATAACTCCGCAAAGCGGGGAATTTATCGGCGGAACAAAAGAAATAAAATGGCAGGCATTTGATGAAGACGACGACCAGCTCACTTTTCAGGTTTTATACCGCCGTAAGAACGGGGTGTGGATTTCTTTGGCCCAGAATTTTACAGAGGAGATTTTTAAGCTGGATGTCTCAAAATTTTTGGCCGGAGAGTACGAATTAAAAATAATTGTCAACGACGGATTGGTTGATGTCTCGGCCACAGTCGAAAAACTTTTTGTTGATAATAATCCTCCCAAAATAAGCCTTGACTCCGGAAGCCCTTTTTTGGCCGGAAAATCAAGATTGGTTTTTTCCGGAAGTGTTACCGACGATCTTTCGGGGGTGAAATTTGTTGAATACAGCATTAACGGCCAAGAATGGTTCAAAGCGGTTGTGGCCGAAGGTTATCTGAGCAAAAACGCTTCATTTGTGGGGCGCCATCCTTTTGAGCTGGAAGACGGGGAATATAATTTTGGCGCAAGGGCGATTGACGTTGCCGGCAATGTCTCTGAGGCAAAATTTAAAAAAATCGTCATTGACCTGACGGCGCCAAGAATCGGCAGTTTCGTGGTATCCAGCGGGAGCATCGCGCTTCTGCCCGAGATAATCGCGGAAAATAGGATATTTAAAATATCCGCAGGCGCTAAGACGTTTTTTAAAATTTCTTTAGAGGCCGACACCGACAGAGCCGAGCTTGCCATGATTGGGTCGGAAGTCAGAAATTTAAGCAAAAACAAATCCACTGGACTATGGGAAACGGATATCGTCTTTGATAATATTGGAACAACCACCATGCTGGTTTCGGCAAGAGATTTTTCCGGCAACAGGGTTGTCGCCAAAAAGATAGCTTCGGTTGAGGTGCTGAAAAAAGGGAAGACCCAGCCGGGCGCGAGAATTACGATATTTGCCCGAAATCCGGAAGATCAGCGGCTTCTCCGGTGGCCATCCGAAGCTTACGGCGGGGAAAATCCGATTGAAAGCGATGGAAATGGCGAATATGATGTTTTGTTGCCGGAAGGGATATATCAGATTTTGGTTCAAAAGCCGGGTTTTGAAAGGTTAAGAACTTCCGATTTTAACTTAATAAGCCCCAGATTTATTGATTTTGATTTTGAGCTTAGGCCCAGGTCCGGCGTCAGGGGTTTTTTTGAAGATTTACTGGAGAAATTCAATTTTTAAATGCGGCTGTTTTTAATTATTTTGGGTCTTGTGGCGGCGGGCGCGATCGGGCTTAATTTTGCCGGAGATTTTTTCTTGCGCGAAGTTGTAAAAGAAGTTGTGATTGAAAAACGTCCGGACGCCGTTGCGGCAGAAATCGGCCAACCGGCCCCCGACTTTGAATTGGCTGATTTGGAAAGAGGCGGAGTCAAGCTGTCCGCCTTTTTGGGTTCTCCGCTAATCTTAACTTTTTGGGCCACATGGAATTCCGCTTCGGCAGACCAGATTAAAATATTTGACGACTATTTGTTGGACAATAAAGACCCGTTATTCAAAATTATCACTATTTCCAATCAGGAAGACAGAAGCGCTGCGGATAATTTTATAAAAAGAGGAGGGTATAAAGTCAGGGTTCTTCTGGACGAATCGGGGGCGACTGGGGAGAAATACGGCGCCCTCAATCTTCCGGCCACCTATTTTATAGATGCCAAGGGTGTCACGCGCGATATTTTTATCGGTGTTTTGTCGGAAAAAATGCTTGTGGAAAAATCAGAAGTACTTCTTAAGTAGTATTTCTGCTATACTTTTACTATGAACATATTTTTCTTGTTAAACAATCTTCATTTTGCCGTTGAGGTTTTGGGCTCTTTGGTGTTTTTGATCGTAGCCTGGCTGGCATTTGACGCCCTTCTTTTGAGAAAAGATTTACTTACCGCTTCTCGCGGCGCAGGCTTTTTATTTTTGGCGGTCTGGCAGATATTTCACGCCTATAGCGCCGGTTTCAGTTTGCCGGTTTATTTTGGTTTCTTGTTTTATGTCGCCGGATTAACTCTCGTGTTTTTGAATTTAATTTTAGAAGGTACTGCAAGCAGGCCGAAAGTTGAAGCAATATTGCTTTTGCCGGCTGCGGCAACAGCGGCATTTTACGTAAACGCCGCCGCGGCCGTTTTTTATCTGGCCATTACTTACTTGGCGTTCAGGCAGTATAAAAATGAATTTAAAACATCCCTTAAACCCTTTTGGATCGGCTTTTTGTTTCTTTTCGGAGGAGCTTCTGCCTCCGTTTTTTACGGCGCGGATTCTTTCGGCCCACTTTGGACTTTGGGGCACGCCTTGGAGCTTGCGGGATTCGCGGCTTTAATTTGGTGGTCGTGGCAGTTCTTGCAGCTTAGGGTCCGCGAGGAGATGGTTTTAATTTTCGTATCCGCTTCTCTTTTGATTTCCATTATAGTAACGCTGGCATTTTCCATTATATTGGTCGGTCAGATTGAAAATTCAACCAAAGCGAATCTTTTAACCAACGCGCGCGTTTTAGATTTATATATCGGACGTCTCAAGGAGGAGGCTCTGGCAAAAACAAGGCTTCTGGCCGAAACGGGCGATTTGGCGGATTTTCTTGACCAGGGAGATTTCGCAAAGCTGGAAACCGCGGTTTCCAAGTATCTGGAAAATGAAAATCTCGGATTTTTGATTGTCCTGGATGATAAGGGAAATGTGGTTTTACGCGCGCACGCGCTGACGCAAAAAGAAGACAACTTGTCGGATGAGTCGGCGGTTGCGGCCGCCTTGGTTGGCGGGGATTTTGTGACCATTGAGTCTTCTCCGGCCGAAAAGTTTTCTATTCGCGCCGCCTCGCCTCTAAAAATAAAAAACAAAATAGTCGGCGCGGTTGTCGGGGGATTTCTGCTGGACAACGCCTTGGTGGACAACATTAAGCGCGTTACCGGACTTGAGATGTCCGTTTTGGAGGGAAATGTTATCGCGGCTACAACTATTCTTAATCCGGACGGCCGGACAAGAGGCGTCGGCATTAAGATAACAAACAAAGAAATTACCTCAGCTGTTTTGGAAAGAGGCGAAGAGGCGGTCTTAAGAACGGAAATTCTTTCGCGTCCGGCTCTGGTCAGCTATCTGCCCATAAAAAACCATGACGGAGAAAACATCGGAATGGTCTCCTCTCTCAAACCCCAGCAGGATATTTTGGATCTGGCGAACGCCGCGAACCGCCTGACCTTAATTACCGTCGCCGTTTTAATGCTTATTTTAGCCTTGCCGATTTATTTATTAACCAAGCGTTTAAGCGAAGAAGTTTAATTATGGTAAAAAATGTCAAATTAAATGGAATATTTTCGTTTTAACTCTTCCAGGCTCAAACACCCTCTTATGTACGCGGCTCTTGTTTTTGCCGTATTTGTTTTGCTGGCGTTTTTTATTTATTTTTGGGTCAGAGATTATAACGCGGGCGAAGCCAAACAGCGTTTTCAAGGCAATGCCGCTCTTGTCGAAGGAGAGATAAAAAGACGCCTTGAATCCCAGGTTCCGCTTCTTTTCGGCGCCAGGGGCCTTTTTTCGGCAAGCGAGTCCGTTAAGCGAAGCGAATGGGCTTCTTACTTTAGCGGTTTTGATTCCGCGGGTCTTTTCAGAGAAATCTCGACGATTGTTTTTGTTGAAATTGTGAAGTCAGATGAAAAAGATTCTTTTATAAGCGGTGTTCGCGGCGACATCAGTGTTTTTGGAACGGGTTTTCCGGATTTCAGAATTTTTCCGGAATCGGAAAAAGACGAGTATTTTGTCGTCAAATATGTGGAGCCGCATGATGAAGACCGCCTGAAAACCGTGGGTTTTGACCTGGGATCCGAACCGGTTCGTTTGGAGGCCGTTACTCGCGCGCGTTTTAGTGAAGGCGCGGTCATGAGCGGCATATTCTCGTCCCAGGTTACGGGTGAAAAATCTTTCGCCCTTGTTTTGCCGGTATATGAAAACGGTCCGGCGGCAAACGGCGCGAATGAACGTAAAAAAAATCTAGCGGGTTTTGTTTACGCCGTTTTTCGCATCCCCGTGTTTTTTGAAAATGTTCTTACGGTGGACCACGAAACAAATGACGGGCTTGAGTTTGTCTTATATGACGGCGGTCTGTCCGCAGAGCCGTTTTATTCTCATACGCACGAAAAATCGGAATCAGGCGGGGTTTTGCGCGAAAGAAGGATGATTGAATTCGGAGGAAGATCGTGGACAATAGAATTTTTTGCGCCGGACATGTTCGGGCTGTCACCCTTGCAAAAAAACTCATGCCTTTTTGCCTTTCTCGGGACGCTGTTTACGGGAATTGTTGCTTCGGCGCTTGTTTACACCTTCAGGATTAAATGGGACAAAGATTCGGAAACTCTTTTTCAGGCGCGGGAACTTGAGGCCATCATTGACAATGCTCCTGTGGGCATATATACGATAAATGCCGCCGGGTATATAGAAATGTTTAACCCCAAAATGGCGGAGATTTCCGGGACAGAAAAAACACAGGACCGCGTCGGCTTAAACGTGTTTACTGATTTACCGGTTTATAAAGAAACTGGAATTGACGAAATAATCCGTCAAGGCCTTTCGGGAAAAAAGTTGGGGGGGGAGTTTTTTTACAAATCGCTTACCGGTAAAGAAACATGGAGGAGATATTCCGTGGTGCCTCTTTTCGCTAAGGATGGAAAAACGACGGAACACCTGCTTTTACTGGTAGAGGATGTCACCAGGCAGAAACATCTGGAGGAACAGCTTCAAAAATATGTCGGAACTCTTGAAAAAGAAGTTGCCGGACAAACCAAAGATCTTCAGGTAAAAATCCGCGATCTTGAGCATCTGAACAAAACCATGATTGGCAGGGAACTTAAAATGGCGGAACTTAAAAAAGAAATAGACGAATTGAAAAATAAATTAAAAAACAAATGACATGCGAATACAGTTTAAACTAGCTTTAGTCGTTTTTGCGGTCATTGCAATTTCTGTTGTTGTGGCTGGTTTTGCCGCGCTTGGCGCTTTTCAAAAAATTTCGCGCGACATGGATTTCATATTCATGTCTGTGGACATGGCGGACAGCGCCGTCTCAGATCTGATAATCGCGTCCGGAAAAGAAGTAAGGGTTATTGAGGAATATGCCGGTGATTTTTTGACGCCGGAGGAGGCAGAGGGAGAAATTGAAGAATTGGCAGAAATTATCGGCTCTGGTTTTGAGAAACTGAGCGGGGTCTCATCGGCGGATTTAATCGCCCAAGAAGATATAAATAAATTACAAACACTTTTTGAACGCAAAGATGAGCTAAGAAAAGAAATTTTTCGCCTCAAATCTATCGCCGGTCTGCAAAAAATATCGACTGGCGGAGAATTGCGGGAAAAGCTGGAGGAATTTGACGCGGTCGCGGAGGAGACCGGCGCCATTATGGACGACGCGAAAGCAACCATTCTTTTTTTGAAAGAGGCGCAAAAAAAAGATTTTGCCTCATCGGTTACGTTAACGATCAGAAAAACTTTCGCGATTGAGGTTATAACGGCAGTATTTCTGGCTTTGAGCGTGGGAACTTTTATTTCGCTCTTCTTGATAAGGCCGTTACGAATGATTCAGGAAGACGCCGAATCAATCGTCGCCGGCGATTTAACCCGACGCGCCGAAGTCAGGAGCAAAGACGAAATTGGCCGGTTAGCAAAAAGTTTTAACCGGATGACCGAAAGATTGCTTGAGGCCAGAGATCTTCCGGAAAATATACTTGTTTCCATGAAAGACGGCTTATTTGTGGTCGATACCAATGGCAATATCACCGATGTCAACAAGGCCGCGCTTGACCTTCTGGGCTATAAAAAAGAAGAGCTCGTCGGGCGCCCGCTTTCCAAGGTACTGGTTAAAAACGGCGGTTCGTCGGAGGCGATTTAAAGCCAAAATTATTAAAAGCATTTAAAAGCAAAAATAAACATGAAAATAGATTTTATATCCGATATTAATAAAGACAACTACTATGTTCTTGATTACGAGCGCGTTGACAAATATATGGTCAAGGCGTGCTGGATAAGCGCGGTATTTTTCGCGCTTTACTCGCTCGGCATATATTTTTTTGCCGTAGCCGATTATTTTCCGAGTCCTTTTGCGTGGAGGGCGGTCAGTTTTCAGGAAGTTTTCTGGTCGTCTCTTATAGGGTTTGTTGCCGCTTTTGTTGTCGCGGTTTCGCGCGGGCGTCTTAAAAACCATTATCTATACCGCTTTATCGTGACTAATGCCTTAATGGTTTATGCTTATCTTGTGGTGTTTATAAGCGGGGGTTCCATAGAGTGGCATTTTCATTTTTTTGTCATGTTCGCTCTTTTGGTGCTGTATGCCGATTGGCGGCTTGGATGGTGGGCGATTATAGCCGTAGCTCTTCACCACGGCATATTGAATTTCGTGGCGCCGACTTGGGTGTATTTTTACGGAAGAAACGACGTTGCCTTTTTGGCGCACGCCCTCTTGGTGCTTTTTATGGCGATTGTGACCACGAAGCTTTCAGAAAATTACAGGCAGCTTGCCGAGGCAAGCAGAATGCTTGGCGAAGATTCGCCCAGGTCTTAGGACCCAGGTTATTTTAAATGACCAAAATCGTTTTTGCCGTCGTTTTGGCGTGGTTTGCGGTGTTTTTTGTTTTTCTATCGCCTTCATTTGCCGACCACTCCGGGCCCGAAAGGGTGGTTGAAAATAAATACGTGGTCATTTTACTGCTCAATCCGAAAAGGGAGCAGATGCTGTTCAGGTTTATTTTCAGGGATATTCATACCGGCAGAAACCTTTTGACCCCGGTTACTTTTAATTTTTCGGTTGAAGACGAAGGCGGAGGGCTGGCCGTAAAAAATATCGGCATAAAAACCGAAAAAGGAACAGCGGAATTTTTGCACGAATTCCAGAAAGGAGGGATTTATAAGGTGTCTTTGGAATTTGAAAAAGCGGATGAGCCCGGAAAAGTTTACCGGCCGGAAAATTGGTCAATCTGGGTGCCCGGCCAGACCTACAACCCTTTTGGGCGCTATCCGGTAGGATTTGCGGAAATAGCCGGATTTTCCGCTCTTTTTTTAGCCCTGCTGGTTTTTCTGGGAAGCATTTGGTGGCAGAAGAAAAAAGGCAAACCGCTTGAAATAAATTTATTTAAAAAATAAGCCAAAAGTTGTAATATAAATATATGCGGATTTATTCAAAAATAAAAAAACTTTTTGGGTCTGACGAACAAGCCGGAAAATCGGACATTTTTATGTCAAAACTTGCCCAAGATGTCCGCTCTGCCGAGGATAATGCCTCGGGGTTAACCCGCCGCCTTGTAGGTATTTTAGGATATGAACGGTTGTACAAGTTTATTAAAGAAAAGACAAGCGGAACTCTTCTTAAGGGGACAGAACTTGATAAAGATGGCCGTTTGGATTTTTTTCCGGCCGAAGTTCGTTTTTTTAAGTTACCCCCGGCGTGGCTAAGGCTTGTTACAAGATTGATTTTTAAATTGACTTCCGACCTTGAACGCCTTTTGGCCGAAGAAGCCGGAAAGGAAAAAACGTCTATTGCCGTAAGCAAAGAAACGGAGAATATGTTTAAAGACCTTGGAATGGCGGAGCTTATAAAGAGGGGAATTACCGGAGATTTGGAGTTGGGTATTGTCGCCAAAGACGGAAAAATAAATCCGGTTGTCGCGGTTGCCTCAAAAATGGAAGACGGCCAAGGCAATGTTCTGGGAGCCGTGGTCACGGTAAAAGATTTAAGCCTGATTAAAAAATTGCAGGAAGAAAAGCTTAAGGACTCCGAGGATTCCAAAAGGGCCATGCTTAATCTTCTTGACGACATAAAAAATGAAAAAGAAAAAGTCGATGAAAAGGTTGAGGAGCGCACGCGCGAACTTAAAGAAGAGAAAAGAAAACTCGACCTTCTGGCCGAAAACATGGAAATGGGCGCCATTTTGGTGGACCACGACGGGAAAGTGCTGTTTACGAATAAAAGAATTAAAGAAATGACCGATTCTGTCGGCAAAGAAGGCGAAGAAGTTCTCGAAAGTTTTTTTAAAAAATTTTCCTCTTATCATATTAAGGGTCTTTTTAACAGCTGCGTTGACGGTAAGCCAAGAGATCTCAACGAAGCGGAAGTGGGCAAAGAAATATACCAAATTTTGTTCAATTGTCTTACTGAAATCAAAGACGGAAAGCCGTGGCATTTCGGACATTTGGTGTGGATTCGGGAAATCACCGAAGCAAGGGTGCTTGAACGGTCCCGCGAAGAATTTTTTGCCATAGCTTCCCACGAACTCCGCACTCCTTTGACCGCGATTAGGGGCAACATGTCGCTTATTAAGGAATTTTTTTCGGATAAAATCAAAGACCCCGAGGTAAAAGAAATGATAGAGGATTCGTATAACGGCAGTATCCGTCTAATAGGCATAGTCAACGACTTTTTGGACGCTTCCTCTTTAGAGCAGGGAAAAGTAAGTTTTAAAAAAGACAAAGTTGAAGTTATGGGCTTGATTCGCGAGGTAGTGAAAGAATTGTCCGTTTTGGCTAAAGACAAAAAACTTTCCCTGACAGTCAAGGATTTGGCCGAAACCGAATTTTTAGTGACGGCCGACAAGGAACGGCTCAAGCAAATCATTTATAATTTGGCCGCAAACGCGCTGAACTACACGCAAAAAGGAGGCGTTGTAATTGAGGCTAAAAAAGAAACAGGGGAGCTTAAAGTTTTTGTTTCCGACACCGGTATCGGCATATCGTCTCAAAATCAGAATATGCTTTTTAGGAAATTTCAGAGGGCCGGAGAGAAAATTTTGACCAGGGACATTACCAAAAGCACCGGTCTCGGACTTTATATTTCCAAACTTATTATGGAAGGCATGGGAGGAAAAGTCTGGCTTGAGCGTAGCGAGGCGGGGAAAGGAAGCGTTTTTGCTTTTGCCATACCGCTGGTTAAATGATAGAATACTGTTATGAAAAAAGTTTTTATTTTTGAAGACGACCCGTCGATATCCCGTTTGTATAGTCAGGCTTTTAAACTGTCCGGCTACGAATCAAGGGTCTTTTTTAGCGGCGAAGATGCTGAAAATAAGTTATTGACCGCCAAACCGGATGTGATCTTATTGGATATCATGATGCCCAAAGTAAATGGCTTTGAGGTCTTGGAAAAAATTAAAGCCAATATTTTGCTGAAAGACATCCCGGTTATGGTTTTAACCAATTTATCCAGTTTGCCGGGAGGTGAGGCTGATTTGGAAAAGGCCCGTTCAATGGGGGCGGTTGACGTGATTATTAAAAGCCAAACAGACCCCAAAGACGTTGTGGCCAAGGCCGAAGCCGCGTTTAAAAACAGATAATTTTTATTATTAGCAAGTTTAAATCAAACAGTATGGTAAAAATATTTTTAGTAGAGGACGATCCTTTGATGGTCAGGATGTACGAAAAGGCCTTTAAGCTTTCGGGCCATGAGGTGGAAACGGCTTTTGACGGCGAAGAAGCGCTTTTGAAACTTAAAACCATGAAGGCCAGGCCCACTTTGATACTTTTGGACATAATGATGCCGAAGTTGTCCGGTTTTGATGTTTTGCGCGAACTTAAGAAAAACCCCGAATTAAAAAACATTCCGGTTGTAGCGCTCACCAATCTGGCCGGAGAGGGCGATGCCGAAAAAGCGCTGAGTCTCGGCGCGGTTCTTTATTTGGTAAAAAGCCAGTACGACCCCAAGGAAGTGGTGGAAAAGGTCAAAGAAGTGCTTGCGGGATATTCCAGAAAAGAAAGTGTTCCTGAGGTGAAAGTCAAAACGCGAGCGTTGAAAAAAGGCGCTGAAAAATAAAATTAAGCCTCAAATCATTTTTTTAAAACGGAGCAATAATACCTTCCAAAAACTTTCTAAAATAATAGGCAGATTTATTTTTGACTGCCCCTTTTTTCTTTCGGCAAAAGTTATGGGAACTTCGCGTATTTTGTATCCATTTTGATGGGCGCCATGCGTGGTTTCAATTTGGAAGTTGTATCCAACCGAGCTCAAAGAATCCAGATTGATGTTTTCTAAAACATGCCTTCTAAAGCATTTAAACCCTCCGGTCATATCGCGGTAGGGGAGTCCCAAAACCGCGCGGGCGTAAACATTCCCGAAACGGCTTAAGAGCCGGCGCGAAATGTTCCAGTTCTCTATCGCTCCTCCGGCGACATAGCGCGAACCCAAAATCACGTCGTGATCTCGGGCTTCATGAAGCATCATCGGGATTGACTTCGGGTCGTGCGAAAGGTCGGCGTCCATTTGGACTATAAAATCGGGCCGTCCCCAGTCGTTAAATTCTCCGGCAAGTATTTTTTTAAAAGCGTGGACATAAGCTGTGCCGAGGCCGGATTTGCCCGTGCGATGCAGGACTTTTAACGGGCGGGTTTTGGACAGTTCCTCGGCAAGCCTGCCCGTGCCGTCAGGCGAATTGTCGTCGACGATTATTATTTTAAAATCAGGAATATTTGCTCCGGCGATTTCTTGAATCAGCTTTTCCAGATTTTCACGTTCGTTGTACGTGGGAATTACTATGAATATCGGCGCCATACCGTGATATTACTTCAAAAACGGCGCAAAAAACAACCCCCCGACTTTCATCGGGGGGTTGTTTTTTTATTCACTTTTTACCAACTTTTTCTTCCGCCTCCGCCTCCGAAGCCTCCTCTTTCAGTTCTCGGCTGCATCGGGCGCGCCTCGTTTACCGTGAGGGTGCGTCCGTCGAGCTCTTTGCCGTTGAACATTTCAACGGCTTTCTGGGCTTCTTCGTCGGTAGACATTTCCACGAAACCGAATCCTTTAGAACGGCCGGACATCCTGTCCATTATGACTGTTGCCGTGTCCACGGTTCCTGCTTCGGAAAAAAAGTTTTTCAAAGTGTCTTCGGTTGTACTGTAAGACAAACCTCCGACATATAACTTTTTGGCCATGTTTTCCTTGACACAAATAATAATAACTATTCGACTCCGCTATCGTGCTCAACTCCTCACACCTTATTATTTGTGCTCGGGAAGAGAACAGATACGCTTATAAGGTCCATTATACTCCTATTAAAATAAAAGTCAACACCCAGCTAAAATTCGTCGTTGAAGCGCGCCACCAAGAACGCGCGTAATCCCGCCTCACTTAAATGCTCCAAAACCTTGAAAATT